>JBBJNV010000020.1 GCA_037721215.1 Gemmatimonadaceae bacterium | reverse complement strand
TGCCACGCGCGCCGTCATTGGAACTCTACGTCCTACCGAACGGCGGCGGGCAGCTGATCTATGCACTGCTTACACCCTGATTCGCAAAAAGTGCGAACAATCTTCTCAATGGAGCTGAGGGGGCTCGAACCCCTGACCTCTGCAATGCGAATGCAGCGCTCTCCCAGCTGAGCTACAGCCCCGCGCATGCGCGAGAACACAACTTAGCTCGCCCGAAGCAAAAACACACCACCTCACACAGCAGGCCTCACCAATGCAGGCGTCGCCATGTTGCGCACCGCCCGAACTCATTCATGATAGGGGCACATACGGTGGCTGTCAAGAGAAAATCGAACGCGGTACGCAGTCGTAACTCCTTGCCTGCAATCACGATACGGAATCGCTACCCTCCCGTGACATCACCGCCCAGCAGTGCGATTATCTCGCCGGTGATGTAGCTGGAGTCCGCATTCGAGGCCAGAAATACATACGTCGGCGCCATCTCCTCTGGCTGGCCCGGACGCCCCATCGGCGTATCGGCGCCGAACTTAGTGATCTTCTCGGCCGTACTGGCAACCGGGTTGAGCGGTGTCCACACGGGCCCCGGAGCTACCCCGTTCACCCGGATCTTCCGCTCGATGAGATTCTGCGCCAGCGACTTCGTGAAGGCATGGATCGCCCCCTTCGTTGAGGCATAGTCGAGCAGCGTCTTCCCTCCTTCAAACCCGGTGATCGAACCGGTGTTGATGATGCAGCTCCCCTCCCGCAGATGCGGCAATGCCGCCTTCGTCATGTAGAAATAGCCGTAGATGTTGGTCTTGAACGTATGATCCCATTGTTCCTCGCTCACTTCCTCGATCGAATCCTTGTTCATCTGGAAAGCGGCGTTGTTGACCAGAATGTCGAGCTTCCCCAGCTCACTCACCGTCTCGTCCACCGCTGACTGACAATTTTCCATGCTGGTGACATCGGTGGGAATCAGTAGCGCCCGCCTGCCCTCTCCCTCGATCGCCGCTCCTGTCTCCTCGGCATCACTCTGTTCCTCAGGGAGGTACAGAATGGCCACGTCCGCCCCCTCCCGGGCATAGAGCAGCGCGACGGCCCGGCCAATGCCTGAGTCTCCTCCGGTGATGAGAGCAACCTTGCCTTCGAGTTTGCCCGCAGCCCGGTAGGCAGGGGATTCGAATTTCGGACGTGGATTTACTGCAGACTCGAGCCCGGGCGACTGCTGATGCTGCCTCGGCAGCGGAGGCTGAGCGTAGGATTGTTCCCGCTTGTTACCGCCCTTCTTCTTCCCGCCCTGCTTTTTATCGTCCTTCTTTTTTGCTGAAGCCATGTCAGTTCTCACCCGAGGTTAGTTGAGGCAACGGTCACCGACGCGAATAGGACCAGTGCCAATTCTGCATGGCTCGCAAGCGGTGCGCCTCGCAACATTGTCCGGGCAAATGCCGTTCCCGCAATTTGGTGAGCGCGAAGGCCGCAAACCCCTTGAGATATATTGCGCGCATGTCACTCACCGTTCGCTTCCTCGGCACCTCCGCATCGCGGCCCACCGTGGAGCGGAACGTCACTTCGATCGCAGTAGTGCGCGAAGGGGAAACGCTGCTCTTCGACTGCGGCGAAGGCACCCAGCGGCAGATGATGCGTTACGGAACGAGCTTCGCGCTCGTCGATATTTTCTTCACTCACATGCATGCCGACCACATGCTGGGCGTCATCGGGCTGATGCGGACTCTCGCACTGCAGGGACGTACCGAGCCAATGCACCTCTGGGCCCCACCAGCATCGGAACCCCTCCTGCGCCAGGCAATCGCACTGGGCAGTGAACGAGAAAAATTCCCGGTCGAGATCACCGAGTTCGTGCCGGACACCCCGATTCAGAGAAAGGGGTACAGCATTCTCCCCTTCACAGTTGATCACAAGCAGAAAAGCGCGGTCGGATTTGCACTGATCGAAGACATCCGCCTCGGTCGCTTCAACCCTGAGCTCGCGCGCAGGATTGGAATACCCGAAGGGCCGGCATGGGGAAAACTTCACCGCGGCCTCCCGGTGACGCTCGATGACGGCAGGGTCGTCGAAGCAGCGCAACTGGTGGGGCCATCTCGCGCGGGACGACGGATCGTTTTCAGTGGTGATACCCGGCCGTGCGCTGCCACGATCGCAGCATCACAAGGAGCCGACCTTCTGATGCACGAAGCGACGTTTGCCGACGAGGAAGCCGCACGAGCGATCGAGACTGGTCACTCCACCGCACGCGAAGCAGCCGATGTTGCAGCGGAGGCAAACGTGAAACAGCTCGCGCTAACCCACCTCTCCGCGCGGTACTCCCTCAACGCATCGGAGTTGCTAGGCGAGGCGCGCGAGTTATTCGACAACTGCGTAGTGGCGAGGGACGGAATGGAGATCGACGTTCCGTTCGCCGAGGATTAGCCGGTGCATTTACACAGATGCCGCAGGTTCCCGCCCACCCGATTGGCGCGTGACAGGTTATTCCACGAACGAACGATCTCAGCGCCGGATGTCTTCCTCCTCAAGCGACGGATCACCCTCGTGCCATCCCAGTTCGGCGGGCACCACCGGGCGGAACATCAGATCGACCGCAAGCCACAGCGTTTTGGCAAAAGGATAGGAACCAAGAACGCTCACAAACAGCACCACCGCACCGCCCCACTGGATTGCCTCCCAGGGTGGATCCGGCCACGTGATTAACAGCACAATCAGGAATCCGATCGCAAAGATTCCTTCCATCACTATAAGCATCACCATGTACGCGCCGAGGAAGTAGTCACTCTCGCCTCGTTCGAGATGCAGCCTGCAGCGAGGGCAGCGCTCCTTCAGCCTGAACCATGTCGCGAGCACCGATCCAGCACCGCAGTGCGGGCAACGCAGGCGCATCGCGCGCGAGAGCATGCGCCAGGCAGCGCGGATTGACACCCGGGCGCGAACAGTCGGGCCAGACATCCCGGGAATATACGGGCGGGCAGCTCGGCGTTTTTACAGAGTTCCGGAAACATACCGGCGGCGGGGTCAGGATTTGCACTCGCCTTTGTTGAATTGGGCGCGATTCTTTCTACAGTCGAAAGACGAATCAATTCGCCCTCCTCTCCGACACCTCAAACCACTCCGACCATGTCATCTCACTCTGTTCGCCTGCTGTTCGCCGCGCTGACAACGGTCGCGATGCTCCCGCTTGGCGCGCAGCGAACAGCGAAACCTCCACTGCATGCGAAACACTGGCTGGCCATTACCGGCAAGCCTCTCAGCGCAACGGCGGGTGCGATGGCATTTCAGAAGGGTGGCAATGCTGTCGATGCCGCATGCGCGATGCTCGCCGCCGGCGCGACGATGTGGGACGTACTTTCGTGGGGCGGCGAGACGCAGGCACTGATCTATCACCCCAAGCTGAAAAAAGTCATCGGCATCAATGCCCTCGGCGTTGCTCCCACCGGTGCAACAGCGGCGTATTACAAGTCGAAGGGGATGCGCAATCCTCCCGAGTACGGGCCGCTCGCCGCAGTGACTCCGGGGACACCTGGAGGGCTCATGGTCATGCTGGCCGAATACGGCACGCTGTCCCTCGCGCAGATCCTTGCGCCCGCGATCGAAATGGCAGATGGATACCCGATCGAAGCGCAAACAGCCGACAGGATGGAGCGGGACAAGGCGCATATCAAGAAATGGAAGTACTCCCGCGCTTTGTACCTCACCCATCCCGGCCAGACTCGGGAGGCACCCGAGCCCGGAGAGCTGTTCGTGCAGAAAGATCTCGCCGTGACGCTCAGGAAACTCGTGGCGGCGGAACGTGAGGCCCTACGTACCGGCAAGAACCGGAAGCAGGCTATTTACGCGGCGTACGACAGGTTCTACAAGGGCGACATTGCGAAGGAGATCGTTCGCGGGACGAAGGAAGAGGGCGGCCTGATAACGATGCAGGATATGGCAGGCTGGAAGGTGCGTATCGAGGAGCCGGTGAGCGTGAACTACCGCGGCATTCAGGTCTACAAGCTTCCATTCTGGCAGCAGGGTCCGGCAATGCTGCAGGCGCTGAACATTCTCGAGAACGCCGACGTAAAGGCGATGGGCCACAACTCGCCGAAGTACATCCACGCGATTTATCAGGCAATGAGCCTCGCCTTCGCCGATCGCGACTTCTACTACGGAGACCCGTACTTTCCGCCCGAGGAGCCGGTGCGCGGACTGCTGTCGAAGGAATATGCGAAAGCGCGTTATGCCGGTATTGACTGGCGCCGCAATGACTCAACCGTCAGGCCGGGAGACCCTTATCCCTTTCAACAGGGCACCAATCCATTCAAACAGGTGCTGGCGGACTGGAGTATCACTGGCGCCGTTGCGGCGCAGCCAAAAAGCGGGCAACAGGACAAACCCGCGAAGCCCGACAGCGGCTCTGCACCGATTGCCAGCACGGATTCGGCGTTCAGGGATGGATTTTACCGGGGAACAACTTCCATCGAGGCTGCCGACGCTGAGGGATGGGTGGTGTCAATTACACCAAGCGGGGGCTGGGTACCGGCGGTGATCGCGGGACATACGGGCGTTGGGCTGAGCCAGCGCGGGCAGAGTTTCGTGACCGATGCGGCTGATGGTCCGTTCAACGTCATTCAGCCGGGCCAGCGGCCGCGGGTTACGCTCACCCCGACGATGGCGCTAAAGGATGGGCTCCCATACTTGGCGTTTGCCGTGCAGGGTGGCGACTCGCAGGATCAGAATCTGCTTCAGTTCTTTCTCAACGTCGTGGAGTTCGGAATGACGGTGCAGCAGGCCGCGGAAGCGCCGAACATCAACAGCTACCAGATGCGGTCGTCGTTCGGTGCGCACGAGTCGCGGCCGGGGCGCATGCTGATCGCCTCGTCCACCCCGGACAGTGTGCGTGCAGAGCTGGTACGGATGGGCTACACGCTCGAGGTCGAACGGCTCACTTCGGGCCCGATCAACGCGATTCTGTTCGATCGCAAACACGGGACGTTCTGGGGTGCCTCGAGCAACTATGGGGAGGACTACGGGATAGCCTGGTAAGCCGGGACACGAGGCACGAAGACCGAACGGCAAAAGCCTCCGCGTGACGGCTTGACCGTCAGTCGCGCGGCTCCATCTCACCGTATTTCTCACCCGGCGCGGGGGCCATCGCGCGTTGCCCGGCAAGCGGGCTGGTGCCAGCCGAGATTGGCATCGACCTGCGAAACAGGAGCTCGAGCGTTTCGTCAGCAAGGGTTTTCATCACGGCATCCGGCCCGATGCGCGACGTCACGCTTCGCGCCTCCGGCCCATGCCACTGATGCCATGCGTAACGGTCGAGCCGCGACGTTTCTCCGTCAGGATGCCGAAACACGATCATTACGTTGCTCGCTGTCGGCAATCTGACCTGCACTCCCCAGCTCGTGCCGTCCGGCCCGCTGAACCCGCGCATCTCTTTCGCCATTACAGCCCCGTATGTGTTTCAGGCAGCAGTTGCCGCCCGATGAAACCCGCATGTTCCTCATGCCAGTAGCGCACGTTTTCCTCTCCAAGCTGCCAGCACAACAATACCGGCCTCCCGTCCATTTCGCCCGGGAAATCCACCAGCCCGGTATCCAGACCTTTGATCTGAACACCAAGCTGCGTGATCTCGGCGATATACCCGTCGATGTCCCGGGCAAGGTTCTGAGCCTCGCGCTCGAGCCGGTCGGCCTCATCGCTCGGTGTGTCGATAGTGCGGCTGGCCGCCGCCGCTTCGAATTCTCTGACCTTGTCCTGCCACCGCAGGTAATCCCGGACGACATCGCTCACGATGCGACGCACGAGGGGAAGCATTCTGTTGGCATCGGCGACAGTAAAGCTGGTACGCATCGCCGAAGGTTGACGGAGCGGTAGTTGATGGTCAAGTGTTAGTGCACCAATGACCTCTTCAGAATGTCGATTGATCCTCGCCTGCATGCTGGTTTTCGCGTGCAGTAGTGATTCCACTGCTGATGGTGATTCTACTGCGGCCGTTCCGGGTGCGGCGGTCGTACCGGGAATGGTTTCGGAGAACCTTGATTCCGGGGGAAAGGCCGTTGCAGCGTCCGGCAATGCACCAACCGATTCCTCTGGCACTGCGCGGAACGTCTGTGTGCATGACGGACGATGGGCGCTGTGCACGGTTGAAAGACGTCTCCGCCAGGCCGGATTCGTCGCAAAACCCGTTGCGGGAACACCAGCCAGACGAGCGGGATTCAGTGTCGCGCCCGCGGTCTACACACTGGGCAGGGCTCGTATCGAGTTGTTCGTTTACACAGACGAAAAGGCGCTTGCCCGTGACATGGCCGGTATCGACACGATTCGCGTGGCACCACCTGGCGTTGCAGGAACGTGGGAAACGACGCCGATTCTGGTGCGTTCAGCAAATCTTGCCGCAGTTCTGATGAGCCAGAATCAGCGGCAGGTTGAACGGTTCAGCCTCGCGATTACAGCGGGAGCGCCGCAGCCCGGCTCGCCAAGGTAGTCATGGCTGTCGGCGGGTCACTACGGCAGCCGGACGTACGTGACGCTGATACCGAGCTGGTAACCGCTGTTGCCACGAAAAATTCTTTGCACGCCGAGGTAGATGTCGAGCTCGCGGCTGCCGAACTGCTGCAGGCCAATGCCGAAATTGCCAAGGTAGCTGGCTTTGTTCTGGCGCCCTTCATTGGAGCAGTCAACGTCGAGCACAAAACCCGGTGTGACGTACGACACCAGCCGTATCCTCTGGAAAAGTGCAACCGAGAAAGGCAGGCCGAAGTCGAGGGTACATGCATTCATACCCGGCAGCACATTTGGCGCATAACCAACCCCGAACTCTGCTCCAAGCGTATTGGTCGCACTGTTGTCGCCAAATACTCCGGCCAGAGCAGAGGCGCCCGTAAGAATGCTGAAGCGGCTTCGTCCGCCGACCATCAGGTGGCGACCACATCCCTTGCCGGCAAGATCGCAGTCCCGATCCTGAAAGCCGCCAGTGACTCCGATAGTGGAGCCACCGCTGTATTGATAGTCGATGCCTGCGGCGACAGCCAGCAGATCGGGCCCGTGTCGCTCGCGACGGTGTCCGGCTTGGAGTCGGCCACCCCAGTAGTTGTGATTCCGGCTTGCCGGCATCGGCAATGCCAGCGGCGGGAGTGCTCCAACCGGCGTGGCCTGAAGTCGCAGAAGATGTAGATCATCATCCGTCGCCGGAGTTTGTGCTTCGAGTGGCGTGAACACCGCCCATGCGAGACCCAGCAACACCGTGCGAAAGAGAATCCGCATATTCCTTTCGCGAGCCGTCATGGTCGTCGAGCGCATCATCACCGAACCTCCAGCCATCGTGAGTAGGCGAGCCCGCCAACGCCGCCGTCGGAATAGTTGAAGACCCGCAGCAGCACGCCCTTATTGCGGAGGATATCGACACGCATGAAGCCGCTCCGCCGCTGAACCACGTGATAACTCTCTCGCATCCATACTGCACATGTCGTCTTGGCCTCAGAACCCGCACCACTCACGAGCAAATATCGAACGTTGGGTCCGCCTCTCAACACCTGAAGATTGTGTTCATGTCCCGCGGCGTACGCCAGCGGCGGATTAGCCGCGAACGCCGCCTCGATGGAATCACGCATGACACGGTTGCGTGACGAGGTGATGTCCTGACCGCGTCCGCCGAAGCGGCGGAATGGCCCGGTGATTCCGCAATAGCCGCCGTGTTCACCGCCGGTCATGAGCGGGTGGTGGCCTGCCACAAACGTCACACGGCCGTCCTGCTTCGCTCCAACCTGAGCCCTGAGCGCCGCGGTCACTGCGGCAGGATCGGTAGCGCACTTCGACAAGGAATCTCTGACGATGTAGCTGTGCAGCCACCATTGCGTATCGAGGGCAATCAATCGGAGCCGCCCCGCGTCGAGCGCGACGGGGCCTGGACAGCCGTTACTGGGCAGCATGCGCACGTTCCGACCCTGTGCGAGTGACGCGATCACACGCTCCTGAAGCCGAATCGCGTAGAGACCGAATGGACCTGTATTGGCCCAGTCGTGATTTCCGGGAACGAATATTCCCTGTGCTCCGCGAGGAACCGCGTTCACCTGGGACGCCAGCCGGCGACGCGCGTCCTCCCATTCGGCGCGACCTTCCTCCGGCATCCCTTCCGGATAAACATTGTCGCCCAGAAAGACGATTATCGTGCGGCCAGGAGCAAGCGATGCCTGTGCCGACATTGAATCGAGAGCAGGTCCGCTTTCGCGGGGATCCGGTTCGCCGGCATCGCCGATCAACAGCAGCGTCGTTTCGATATCCGCGGGAGCGATCTCCCCGATTGGCGCACGCGACCGGCACGCCGATGCGATGCTCAGGACGATCGCACACAGCGCCACGCCCGCCGTCCGTTTTGAAATCCATATGCTGCTCAAGTACCGAAACTCCCCTTTGCCAGAATCAGAAGGACAAGCCACGCTGAAGGTAAACGCGATTCACTTCACCGCGTACGAATGCAACACTCACGGTCTGGCCAAGCGCGGAGAGCCAGAAACCCGCGCCAACGCCCGTGTGCCATCCTCCGTCACTTCGCGGCAACGCGGGCCTGCCCGGTTCTGCAGCATCGTCGAACCACACTCGTCCCGCATCCACAAGGCCGAATACCCCGGTGCGCCAGCGAAGGAACAATGGCAGCGTACCTGCTGGCACCCGGATCTCGGCGGACCCAAACGCAGAGCTCTCGCCGGTGAACCGTTGAAAATCGAAGCCACGCACCGTTTCGCGTCCGCCGATCGTTGGAGCATGCTGCACGAGAAATGCACCGGATGCAAACGCACCCCCTGTGCGGAATGCCACGTGGGCTCGATCTCCGGGCAGGGGGAAATACATCGACCCCACACCGGCGGCGGTGCTGAACGACTGATCGACATTCCACAGCGGCGGAAACCCAGCCAGATTCGCCTGGAATCGCCAGCCGCGATCGGGCGCCGCGCCGCCAGGTGTGCGATCGAGGGCAAGCCCAAGCCGCACACCCACTCGGCCGCTTGCGTCGCGATCCTGCGCGCCGGCTTCAGTCACGAACGGCGAGCCCGGCGCTGGCCGGACCTTCGTCCAGTACAGCAACGGACCGGCCTCCAGCCTTCCTGTCAGAGGCCGGAGACCCGGAAAGCCATCATCGCCATCACCTAGACCGCTCCCCAGACCTTCGCGCGATCTCCAACCGATGTGCCATATCAAAGCCGGCTCGACGGCAACCAGGTCCTCGTCAACCCGCACGAGACTGGTGCGCTCACGATCCGTATCGTTGCCAAATCCGTAAAAGCGAAACGACTCGAATTTTGTAGCGCGCGCCGCGAGCCGCACCGCAAGCGGTGAATTCTCCGCTCGGTAGTCCGCATCGATGCTGACCCCGGGACGACCGTTGCCGAGCCCAAGGAGCAGGTTCGCGCCGGCTTTCCAGCGATATGGCAACCGCCGGAATCCGTTGGACTGCAAACGGGGACCGAATCCCACGATGACCCCCGCACCATCAGCGTAGTCCACCAATGGGCCCCAGCCTTTGCTGGTTCCCCAGTCCGGCCGCCAAGGCGCATCGAACCGGATCCCCGCTCCCTGCTGCGGCGGATCCCACTCCTCGATGCTCACCCGCGTGCCTTCAGTGGTGATGAACTCATTTTCGCCGTTGGAGTCGTAAAATCGCGTAGCATCTCCACCCGCAGAGTCGGTCATCAAATCGTCGCCATCGCCACCGATAATGCGCACTTTGATCGCGTTGCCCGGGGCACCCCGCACCAGGGCTACATCATCATCATCGTGCAGATAGATGCGCACCTCGTTGGTCTCGCGAGGCAGGAATGTCCTGCGGCTGAACGGTTCCGCTGTGGTATCCTTGGGACCCGTCACTGTGACCGTAACGCGGCCGTCAACATGCCGGTCAACGACTACACGCTCTTTCTTGTCGGTGCCATGTACGTCTACTTCAGTCGCGAGCCACTGGTAAAAATCGCGGGCAACATTCGGCAACTGATCGCGACGGATTCTGAGATTGGTACGGAGTCGCTCATCCGCGCCGGTCTGGGTGCGCCAGCGCGCCGGAAGCGCCTGGACGACCCCCTCGATGACCCTGTCGTCGATCGCTTTCTGAACGCGGAGTGCGACTTCGTCGACGTCAGCGCGGGCGAGCCTTTGCAGCAGGCGCCGGTCGAGATTGTGACTTTCATAGACGAGACCGTCCAACCGGAACTCGGGTCCGAAATCTATCAGCTTGGGATAGAGCGGCTTCACGACGTACTTGATCAACCACCCGCGTGCATCGATGAAGGCGCGGTCCCTGTCCCGGGGGAGTGGACGCCAGCGGTACGCGCTGTCGTCACCGTAGCGGGCGAAGCGTATGTTGTCGGCGCTTCGGTCGGTGTCGTTGATGAGGAAATCGACAAGCCGAACCGCCAGAAATTCGCGCTCATCCAGGCGGTGCGACCTGCTCGACCGAATGTCTTCGAGGAAATCCTCTCCACCCTTGATCTCTCGCGACCCCGCAAATCCCGCCTCGCCCTTGGGTGCTTCCTGCGGACTCAGCTCCATCAGGCCCAGCATTGTGGCGAAGGTATCGCGATGAACGCCGAGCCGGGGGTCATCCGGCATGAGAAAGAGCTCAGGCTTCACATGCAGCACGCCAATCGCCTCGAGCAATGGCGGCACCATCAGCGCCGACGCCGGAAAGAGTGTGCTTACCTGGTCTTCGATGATTGCGCCAAACGGCGTATCCCTGATTGCGCGCGGGATGGCCTTGCCGACAGGGAATTTGTTTACCGATCGGAAGACGTATTCCCGCCAGCCGCCCGTTTCCTCGAAGTGCAAAGTCCGGCTCTGCATTCCGCCGCCGCTCCGCACCACCTTGAGGCCACCCGCGTAGCGGGCAAGGTCGAGTACCGGCACGTCGAGTGGAGTGGTCCATACATCCCGCCACCCGTCGCCAAGCAGCTTTCGTGTCAGCCGGCCTGCTTCGTATTCCGGGCCTGGAACCACGTTGACTACCGGGGCCGTTGACGGCGGCGTTGTCTGTCCCACAGCCTCCCGGCCGAGCGACAAAAAGCCGAAAACTGTGGCAAGCGACGCGCGCCACAATGTATTTGTCGTCATCAGCCTCTGCGTATGTGAAATGCCAGGATGTGCCTTGTCGACCTTGTTCGTTGTCTGACGGACGGCCGCCGCCCGAGATGCGATGTGGTTACGTCTGCGCGGAGATCGTCGCTTCTTCTTCTTTCCGCTCTTCATTTCGGCGACGGCGGCGATCCTTCGCCGCTTCATACCTCCGAAGTTCAACTTCGGTTTCACAAACCAGCTTCGGTACTTCCACCGGCCTGCCGTTTCTGTCGATCGCCACGAAGGTCAGGTAACATGAATTGGTGTGCCGGCGAATACCAGTCTGAAGGTTTTCCGCTTCCACACGCACTCCGACCTCCATCGACGTGCGGCCAGCAAAATTCACGCTGCACTTCATCACGACCAGATCACCGAGATGAATCGGTTCGCGGAAATCGACACGGTCGACTGACACGGTGACGCAACTGACGCGGGCATGACGAATCGCCGACACGGCAGCGGCCGTATCCATCATCGCGAGAATGACTCCGCCAAATACGTGGTCGAGATTGTTCGAGTGCTGAGGCATCATCAGCTGCGATGTCTCGTGCTGGGTCTCGCTGACGGTTCTCGAGATGCCGGAACTCATCGTTGCGTCGTCGCGTACCGGGCGGCCGTTGCACCAGTCAACGCCTGAGCGATCTGCGTGTCTCCACCTTCGATCAAAGCGCCGTCGAACGCCGCGGTGAGGGCTATACGAAGCTTCGAACCCGCCCGGTGCTCATCGAGCCAGAACACACGCGGGAGCCCTGAATCAACGTAGCCGAGAATCCACTCCCGGCCGCTCAGATTCCGCAGTACAACTTCGGTTTCGGCGCGAGCGGTATCCAGTCGAGCCACAACTTCGTAACCTGCGTGGCGCCACGTCACGCCGTTTGCGTCGCGAATGCCTCCGCCGTTGGCCACAGTACTGTCCCGGCCCACAGCGGCTAGCGGAACCGCATCGCCTGAACGAACATCGAGCGCCCCCCGCAATGCGTCTGTTTTCACATCGTCGCCCCGCTCGACGGTTGTTCTCCGGTCGTACAGGATGTAGGGCCCGACAACGCCAAGAATGTCGATCTCACTCGATGCGGCAAAATCGACGTCATCATCATTGAGCTCGTCGGAATCCAGTAGTGCTGCCCCGGGAAACATGGACAGGTACCGCTTCTCCCAGTTGCTCACACCCGGATCTGCCAGCAGCAGAGTGGAATCGCCGGTCACAACGTCGCGCCTGAACACCGGCTCGGTAGTAAAGACTGCATTATCGTACGATCGAGCCGACTCACCAACGTACACCTCATAAAAACGATCGTTGGCGCTGGTGAGTATCAGCGGCGACATCCGTGCCGTGATACCACGCGGCCCGCTTCGCACCCAGTAGGTCGAGCTTCCGTCAGCAACGAGGAATTCCGCCTCGGGAGGCTTTGCTGAGGGAAACGAACAGCCAAACAGGGGTATCAGAAGCAGCCGGTACAGGTATCGCATTGGTGGCAAATATAGTGCATCATGCGCGACTCATCCCTCAACACTCAATCAGATTCCCGATGCGTCATTTCATAATGCTTGCGGTTGTGCTCACAGCGTGCGCCCCAAACCGCGATGCGGCGGGTGGCAAGACCGAAATCGGCACTGACTCGGTGGGTGCATCGTCGATGGGCAGCGGCTCCGCAACCGATGCCGCCGGGCAGCAGCCGGCTGGTGCTGCCGCCAGCGTGAACGGTATGTCGCCGGCGATGTTGAAACTGCGTACCGACGGCACGGCTCCCATCAGAGGCCTGTACGTCAACCGGTTTGCCGCGCAGAGCAAGACGAAGATGGCGAAGCTGATCGCGATCGCGGATTCCACCGAAATCAACGCGTTCGTCATCGACATCAAGGACGAGTTCGGGTTGAATTACAACTCTGACGACCCTCTCGTTCAGAAGAACGGCGGGACGCAGACAAAAATCGCCAACCTCAAGCCTCTGCTCGATACCCTGAACGCGCATGGAATTCTCCCCATCGCCCGGCTGGTGGTGTTCAAGGACTCAGTCGCGGCCCGGTTGAACCCGGGGTCGACCATCCGCAAGCCCGACGGGTCTGCGTGGCGCGACCGCAAGGGGCTCACATGGGTGAATCCCTACGCGAACGCGATCTGGGAATACAATTTCCGTGTCGCAGAGGAAGTAGTCCGAATGGGCTTCGGCGAAATTCAATGGGACTACATACGATTTCCCGAGCCGTACAAGAGCCTGCCGACGCAGGTCTTCCCCGAAGCCAATGGTCGCTCCAAGCCGGCTGCCCTCAGCGAATTTCTGGACCAGTCGAAGAAGCGTCTCGACAAGCTGGGCGTAAGAACGACTGCCGACATTTTCGGCCTCGTCTCCACGGTGGGGGGCGCGCTGGAAATCGGCCAGAAATGGGAGCCACTGGTCAAGTCGGTGGACGTAGTGTTGCCAATGGTCTATCCGTCGCATTATCCGCGCGGTTCATTCGGCATCGCCCGCCCGAACGCCGATCCCTATAACATCATCCACATCGCGATCTCACGGGGCCGCGAGCGCACCGAAGCGCTCGGGCTGAAAGGCGAACGCGTGCGCCCCTGGCTCCAGGCCTTTGACCTTGGCCAGCCGCGTTACGGCGCGCACGAGATCAGGGAGCAGAAGCGGGCTGTATACGACTCGGGTTACGAGGGCTGGATTCTGTGGCACCCGGGCACAAAGTACGACCACGTGCTGCCGGCGCTCGAGAAGACCCTGGTATCACGAGCGAAGAAGCCGCCGGTCCCGCCGCGCAAGGTGTCGCTGGACTAGCGCTACGGATTCAGCCAGTAGCTCACCTTCATCAGAAAAATGTTGTCCGGTCTCGCGCCGAACAGCCCGTCGAAGTCGCGGCCGAACGCGAAATCACCGATTGGCTGAAAGTTGTTCCTGGTCTGCTGCCAGGCGAGATACATCGTCGACCCGGGGCGCCAGTCCCACTTCACAACCGCGTCCCCGCGCAACGATGCAAAGTTGAAGTCGGGACGTGGGTCTGCGAACGAGATCGCGCCGTTGCCCCGTCCGTTCGGATAAATGCGCCCGTCAACTACCTCCCCGATGTCTGCACCGTAGGTGAGAAACTTGAATTCGCCCGGCTCGGCGAACTCTTTCGTGGCGCCAAAATCTCCGCTCGCCACAAACGGCTGTGCGAACACCTGAAGGGAAAGCTGTGGGCTGAACGTGTAGTTGATCCGGGTATCGAACGCTACCGTCGTCTGGTCGACATTCGCGAACAGATACCGCGTCCCGAATGTGCGGGTCGCCGAGGGGTCGATTATGCGGCCGAGGAACTGCGCTTCCGACCGGTCGCGGCTGAGCGAGGGGCCGACCGACAGCTCCAGGTTGGACCGGGGCTTTATCTGAAGATTTCCAAAAAAAGACCGGTTGAACCCGTCGCCCGGACCCGTCTGCGCGAACGTTCCGAATTCCGCGACCAGCGATTTACGGGGGTCGGACGAAACTGAAACATTCAGGGAAAGAGTTCCCGGCCTGTATGCGCGCGGACCACCCCGTGTGAGCCGGTCATCCACCGTGCCGGGCAACGCCGACGATAAACCGGTGAAAACGGACCAGTAGTTGAGGAGCTGCACGAATCCGTTAAAGAACAGCCGGTTGGAGATGTTTTCCCACGAGTAGTTGTGCTCGACGAGGGCTGTGGATGAAAGTTCGTAGCGTCGAAAACGCCCCGGCCGTGATTCCGAGTAATTCACATTGGCCTGTGCATCTATCCGGTCAGCGCGACGCTGGAAGCCGAGGTCGCTGATTTCGTAATCGGGGCTTATCGTGCTGAGGGCGCCGTTCATCCTCCAGTGGCGGCCGACCCGGTGGGAAAGGTTCGCCGACCCGGAAAAACCAGTGAGAGAAGTAGCCGAGCTGTCGAGCTCGAGGTGGTCTGCGTCGGGACGCTGAAAGTAGTGATAGGGCAGTCGCTGCGTGGCGAGCAGGACTGACTGGTCACCGCGCACGTGGCTCGATGCGGCAAATCCGCGGAAAGTCCATGTACGCTCGGACCACTGGTGCGACAAATCGATGCCCCCCGTGTACGCCGATTTTCGCAGAACGGCGGCAAGGTCTCCCTCGACATTGACGCGGTTGACCGCACCAAGAAATCCGCCAACAGCCGTCTGGCCTCCCCGTCCTTCGCGCCTCAGCCTGCCGGCGAAATAATTCGTGAGTGGTTCGGCCACCTGAGTTCCGTTAACTCCCTCAGGCGTGCGGAAACGTGCGGTCTCGCGCTGTGTGACGGCATCAAGGACGCCCATCGCCCACCCGCCAGCGGTTCTGCCGGTGAGCTTTGTGGCGCCGATAATCCTCGTCGCATCGGGAACATCGACTTCCGCGTACCGCGGCGAAAGCGACGGTTGCCGGCCGATCCGCCTCGAGTAGAAGACACTGTTCGTTCCGTCAGTTCCGAAATTGAAAAGTTCCGAACCCTCCACGAAGAACGGCCGCTTCTCCGGGAAAAAAGTTTCGAACGCCGTAAGGTTAATAACTGCCGGATCCACTTCCACCTGCCCGAAATCCGGATTTACCGTGGCATCCAGGGTCATGTTGCTGGTGACTCGGTATTTGAGATCGAGCCCCGCATCGGCTCCTGCCTCGCGATCTTCGCGAAAGGGATTTCCTCCGCGGTCGATACTTTCAGCGCGGCCCACCACATACGGCATGATCTCGAGCTTCTTTCCCGTGCCGATGTCATTGATCCCCACGAGATGTCCGAACCGCGGAATTCCGCCAGCCTGTTCACGCGGTGTGAACGCCCACACGGAAAATTCCTGATTCCGCGCAATCTGCCGCTCCACCTGCAGACCCCATTGAAGGTTACTGCGCCCCGTGAAGCGGAGCTGACTGAACGGAATGCGCATTTCCGCAATCCATCCTGAATCGGTAACAGTTGTTTCCACTTCCCATACAGGCTCCCAGCCATCGTCCTCGTTCGACGGCGCCCGGGTCTGGTCGCGCCGGACGCCCAGGGGGTTGACCTCGAACCCTACCGCAGTGCGATGATCGTGATTGGTGTCGAGGATGACCGTGAGCCAGTCCGAGGCCGTCATCTGCATGTCACGCCGGCCGAGCCGTCCGCTCGTTGACTGGCGGTCGTACAGCATTGCGCCGATGTAGACGGCGTCGTCGTCGTAAAGGAAGCGAATGTCGCTCTGCTCGCTCGCCGGCTTTCCTTCCTGGGGATCGAGCTGCCTGAATTCACCGAGCCGCTGCGCGGTGCGCCATTGCGGGTCGGCGAGCGACCCGTCGAGGCGGATCGAACCTGTCAGGCGCGCCGCGGTCGCACGGGGCGCCTCGGCGTTGTGATTGCCCGCGGGTTTTTGCGCTGGCTGTTGCGCGGCGAGCGTCGCTGCTGCGAACGCGAGCAGTATGAATGCACAAGGCAGTTTCAACGGGCGCCCTTGAACCGGCTGGGTGATGCAGTGGGAATGCCTGAGAATTGGTATCAGGATCGGAAAACCTGAACCTCAGTCACCATGATAGCGGCCACAGCGGGGGGTGTGCTGTAAGAGATTTGTAGGGACGGCCGTGACCGCCCCGGCGCGAGTTACCATCCAACACCAAAGAAGCGGCCAGCGATTGCACGCTAGAATCTGATACCAACGCTAATCGGAATGGCGGCCGCCTCGCTGTTCGATTCAATCAGGTCGTGGGCGCGCAGTTCTGCGTACAGGTTCACGCTCGAGAATCGAGCGGAGAGCCCGAAGCCAACGTTATACCCGGGCACAGTCGCGCGCGTATTGTAGCTGACCGTACGAAACGGCGGGTTGCCGGCGCACGAAACGAGTTGGCGGTCCACCACGCAGACCGCGATAGGCCCTTCTGCTTCAGTGGTCGTGGTCTGGCGGTTGTAGAGACCGATTCCGACGGGGGCGTAGGCGCGGAACCGACCAACCATTCCCAGCGGAATGTGTAAGGCGGCACCGAGCGCCGTGATCCGATTTCGGTCTGACGTTCCCAGGCAGTACTGGTCGTCAAGCCGATCGCAACGTGGACCGTTGCTGCCGGCAGTGCCCCTCTGATGCAGAAGCTCGGCGCGAACCTGCAACCCGTTCCGTTCGAATACCGAAACGCTTCCCTGCGCACTAAAGGCTTCGCCTGAATAAAGACGACTCCCAGTGACGCCATAGCCGGCTTCAATAGAGGGATGAAACGACTGTGCCAGCAGTGGCAGCGGAAGATGCAAAAGGGCAACCAACAACAACTTGCGCATATCTCGTTTCTCGATGCTAGGCACACCTGACTCCTGGTCAATGTTCCTGATTAGTCCCCGCGGGCTCATACCGCCGATTTCGCCGTACTTTCGACGCGACGAGAAACCCGGCGTAGAAGCACGCTGCTGCAACTGCGGCAACGCTGCCCCAGAGGGAAACAGGAAGCAGATAGGATGCGTTGCTGCCGTCGGTAGCGATGAGGTAGATCCACTCGTCGAGCGCCATGCCCAGTCCCGAGCCGAAGACGACGACTGCCAGGTCCATTCGGCGCGTCGATCCGCGAAAAATCGCGAGGGGGATGCCTCCTGCGACTACGAGAACGAGGCCCGTGAAGAGGTGGTGGATGTTGTAGCCCGCAACGTCGAAGTCGGACTCCGGGGAGAGGTGCAGCATCGCGCGGAGAACCACGAAAGTCACCGCCACCGAGAGTACCAGGAGACGGCCGTTTCGGCGTGCAAGCGCGGACGAGGTTCGGTAAGGCGGCATATGCTCAGCGGAAGGCATTGCCGCGATGGCTGTTGGCTGCAACGTTTTATCCGTCATCAGGGTTTGATCTCCGTTGCTCCAGACTACAAGCTGATCGTTCACCAGAGCCCGAAATAATCGACCGCTGTGTCGATCGGCTCAACATTTATCGGACAGGAGGTGGCAGCGCACCAAGCTGGCCGAGCATCCCGAGCGCGTCGTTCTGATTCCACCCTTCGACGATGCGCCCGTTCGCGAGGCGCTCGATGCTCATCCCGGTGACTGTCACTTCGCGGCCGGTGGGTGCAATCCCGTTCAACTCGCCACGGTGCGTGCCACGCATCGTCAGGCGGGCAGCGACCCGGTCTCCCTCCGCTACCATGTCCTCGATGGTGAAACGCGCATCGGGGAATGCTTTCCGGAATCCTGTGAACCAGGCGGTCCACCCTTCACGGTCAAGTGGCGCCGCGTTGCCCGGGATGTGCCCCGCGTAGTTCGGATCGAGCAACGAGTCGCGAAGAGTCATGTCTCCCTTGCTCCACACTTCCTCGAAGAAGCGCCGGACGACCCGTTTGTTCGCCTCGCCGGTACCGGTTTGAGTCCTGACACCCGGCGGGGAAGCAGCTTTCGGATCAGGCGAGTCGGACGAGCAGGCAGTGAGCGTCACAAGGACACATGTGATTGCGAGCGGAGAGAGTCTGGACATCAAGAGCTCCGAGAGTGGAAATTACGCCGACGCGGGAATCAGATAATGCACTCAGCTCAATGAGAGAGAAAGGCTTGATTGCTGCTCCCGCCGATCACACCCCGAACTGACGGAAGTGATGGTCGAGGTGCCGGTACTGCTGTACTCCCCACTGCTGGCCGGAAAGAGGCCCGAACGCTGGATGCGCAGGCCACCGACCAGCTTCCGCGACGATCGGGATGCGCTCCAGCGCTTCGTCGAAAGCGCTCAGCTCGGCGCTCCACGCCGGCCCGCTCTCCACACCGCTGATCGCATTGCGGGCAAGCAGCTCGGGAGAAGTCGGCAGGCCTTTCGGAAACGGAATCACATGGATCAGCATGTGTTTCAGTGGAGCGTTGCGCACGACCCACGGCACCCGCGCGGTAACGACGTGAACATCGCCCGTCATCATCCCGAGCGACTGGATGAGGTGAGCGACCATCTGCGGCGCGGAGAACTTGCCCCATTTTGGTACGGTATTCGGCCGCAGCGCCGCGAGCCGGCGTCGAAGCGCATCACGCGACTCTGCGTGCAGCAAAGATTTCATCGAGACTCCTCTGTTGACGGCAGATGCGTGGCAGGCGTGCATGGAAAGCGGGGTCCTGCCAATGCGTCAACCACCCTCGCGCTCGAGGCACTGGGGGCCGCCGACCCTTCCACAACCTGTCAGAAATACTGTGATGGTCCTGATTGGCCCGCAACCGCGCTGGGCCAGAAACCGTTTGCCACGTGCCGGTCTGATTCGCTCTGAGCACCGCAGAAATGCTCGCGATCAGGCGGTGGGCAAATTCCCGGCTCTCCACTATACTTGCCGCATGGTCACCACGGCGAAGATCACGGGCATGACTTGCGCGCATTGTGTCCGCGCTGTTTTTACGGCGCTCGCCGGCGTCCCCGGCATCTCCAGCGCCGATGTCTCACTCGGCCAGGCGGTGATCGATCACGACGGGACGGCTACCGACGAGGCCATCAGCGAAGCCGTGACCATTGCCGGATACCGCGTTGCCGCGCTCAGCGTCAGCCGCCGCCAGCTGCCGGTGGTGTGATGAAAGACCATCGGCACACCCCCTCTCGCACCGTTGTCGGTGAGGACGCAGCGAGAGGGGTTGCCGCACTGATCGCCCCCGACATTCTGGTTCTTCTCGACGAAGCTCCGGCCAGCATTTCGGCGGAGACGGAGGAGATGCATCCCGCCGATCTCGCCGACGTCGCGGAGGCGCTGCCGCGAGACAGGGTCGCGGAGCTGCTGAGCGCGCTCAGCGCTGCGCGCGCTGCCGATGTGCTCGAGTATCTCGACGAAGATCTGCGAAGCGAAGTTCTCGAAGCGATGACCACCCGCCAGGCGGCGGAGCTGGTCACCCAGATGACGCCGGACGATCGCGCCGACGTTCTCGACGAGATGGAGGAAGAGAGGGCAGACGAGATCCTCTCCGAAATTCCGCGGCAGGCACGTGAGGAAACCGAGCGGCTCCTGGCCTACGAGCCAGACACGGCCGGCGGGCTGATGACCACCGAGTTCGTTTCCGTGCTCGAGGATACACCCGTCGAAGAAGCGCTCGCCGGCGTGAGGCGAATCGCCAGAGGCGGCCGGCGCGAAGCAATGCACGCCATCTATGCCGTCGATACGGCAGGTACGGTAAAAGGTGTAATGTCCCTTCACGAACTCCTCGCAGCTCCCGAAGGTGCGATGGTGAAGGATGTCGCGTGGGAAGAAGTCGTCAGTGTACCGGCAAGCATGGATCGCGAGGAAGTTGCGCGGCTCACCACGAACTACGATCTGGTGGTGCTGCCGGTGGTGGACGAGCAGCGGCGAATACTCGGCGTGGTCACCGTCGATGACGTCATCGATGCGCTCGTCGAGGAGCACACGGAAGACGTGCAGCGGTTCGGCGGAATGGAAGCCCTCGACGAGCCGTACATGCAGATCGGATTCCTGTCGATGATCCGGAAGCGCGGCGGGTGGCTCGCCGTCCTCCTCGTCGGCGAGATGCTCACCGCGTCGGTGATGAGAGGCTTCGAGGAGGAGCTCAGCCGCGCGCTGGTACTCATGGTGTTCATTCCGCTCATCATCAGCTCAGGCGGAAACTCCGGATCGCAGGCAACCTCTCTCATTATTCGCGCAATGGCGCTTGGCGAAGTGCGACTCAGGGACTGGTGGCGCGTGGCGTTGCGCGAGCTGCCGTCAGGACTCGTGCTCGGAACGATCCTCGGTGTTCTGGGCGTGCTGCGGATAGTGCTGTGGCAGACCATCTGGCCGGGAACGTATGGGGATCAATACATACTCATTGCTGCCGTCGTCGGCGTTGCGTTGCTGGGAGTGGTGACGTTCGGAACACTCGCCGGATCGATGCTTCCATTCGTCCTGCGAAGAGCCGGCTTCGATCCTGCGAGCGCCTCGGCGCCGTTCGTGGCGACGCTGGTGGATGTTACCGGACTGGTGATCTACTTCTACGCTGCCGCTATCATCCTGAGGGGCACTTTGCTCTAATGTGCTCCGGCGAGTACGTCCCGCTCCGGCATCGGCGATGGCGTTTCATCCATTGATTGCGGCATGCTGTCTATCCCCATCTCCATACCATACGCGGAAATGCCCTGCTCGAGCCAGGCATGCTCGCCCTTCAGCACCTGCATCGCCAGCTTGTAAAGATTGTCGTCGTTCGGTCCGTACAGGTTTCGGAAGTGATCGTCGATTCGGAGTCTCGCCTCCCGGCAGAAGCTGTCGGCAAGCGTCACCGCTTCTTTCTGGCCGTTTTTTGCGAGCATCTGCGCGCGCACACAGGCGGCCGACATGGCGAATAGCTCCGCTCCTATGTCCACCGCCCGGAAAAGTACGGCCTGCTTCCGCTCGAGCTTGGGGCCGAACCGCACCATTGCATGAAATATCGATCGGCCGAGATGCCGCGTCGTGCTCTCGAGATATCGCATGTGGGTTGCCAGCTTTCCAAACTCGCTGTACCGCTTGAGCCTCCCGGTACCCACCCAACGTCCGGGATACCAGGTAAGGTAGAACGGAGTGGATTTCGCCATCGCCGTCAGCCGATCCTTCATCGTCGACTCCGGCTTGACGATATCGAACGCAAGCTTGAAATGATGATCGACAGCCTCGCGCGCGATGAACAGCCGCATGATCTCCGACGAGCCTTCGAAAATCAGATTGATGCGGAAATCCCGCATCGCGCGCTCGACAGGTATGGCTTCCTCACCGCGCTTTGCCAGCGAGCTCGCCGTCTCGTAGCCGCGGCCGCCGCGAATCTGCAGCGTATCGTCAATGATTTGCCAGCCAGCTTCGGAATTGTAGAGTTTCGCGAGTGCCGCCTCGAGCCGGATGTCGTAACTGCCCTTTTCGTATAACGCGGTCGCCAACTCGGCTACCGCCTCCATAGCAAATGTGTAGGCTGTCATTCTTGCGATCATCTGCGCCACAGCCTCATGCTTCCCAATCGGTTGGCCCCACTGTACCCGCTCGGCCGCCCATTTACGGGAGATGCGCACCATCGACTTGGCCACGCCGGTACATCCGGCGGGCAGGGACAGTCGCCCTGTATTGAGCGTAACCAGGGCCAGCTTGAGCCCCTTCCCTTCGCCCCACAGAATGTTGTCGCGCGGCACTTTCACGTTCGTGAAACGGATCACGCCGTTCTCGATTGCCTTGAGGCCCATGAACCGGAGACGATGGACGACCTCGACTCCCGGCATGCTTGCGTCGACGATGAACGCGGTGATCTGCTTTACAGTTCGTCCCCTTACCTGAGCATCGGGCGTTCTTGCCATGACAACGAACAGCTCGGCGCGCGTTCCATTCGTGCACCAGAGTTTTTCGCCGTTCAGAATGAAGTTCTCGCCATCGTCCGTGGGCGTTGCGATGGTGCGTAGATTCGCGGGATCAGAACCCGCGTCCACTTCGGTTAAAGCGAACGCTGAGATTGCGCCTCTGGCCAGACGTGGAAAAAATCTCTGTTTCTGATCGTCCGTTCCGAAAATCTTGAGCGGCTGCGGAACGCCGATTGACTGACTGGCGGACAGTAGCGCGATCAGTGATCCGTCCTTGGACGCGACTATCTCCATCGCGCGAATGTAGGTCATCTGCGAGAGCCCGAGCCCGCCGTATTCCGTCGGAATCTTGATTCCGAACGCCCCCATGTCACGCAGCTCCTGCACTACCGGCTCGGGTATCTCGCCCGTGCGGTCGATCTCGTCGGAATTCACCCTGTCCATGAAACTCGTCAGACGGTCGAGAAACGGCTTTGCGCGGGCCGCCTCGATGGGGTCGTTCGGCGGATGCGGATGGATCAGGTCGGGACGGAATCTGCCGAGGAAGAGCTCGCGAGCGAAGCTCGGATGCTCCCATTCGGTCTCGCGCGCCGACTCTGCTGTGTCACGCGCTTCCTTTTCGGTCGCGAGCATCTGCGATGCGTCCGTCATTTGCGCCTCAGGAGGACGTATGTGCCAATGATAGATATGGTGGCGAATGAAAACCACTGGAACGCATAAGAGAGGTGCGGGCCCTGATCCATCATTGGCGCCGGCAGCCGCGGAGGATTGCTTTGCGGCAGGTCTCGCGGCACGGGCGTCGTGTCGGCGGCGAGCACCAGGTGATACGGGGCGATCGGGTATGGCAACCGGTTTCTCAATACCCGGTAATCAAGCCACCGGTAGGCGTTCGGACGACTGGCGGAGGCAGCGTTGCCGCTGCGCGGCGGCGGATAGGTCGCGACATAGCCGATACCGGCGACCGAGTCCTTCTCACGCCATTTCCTGAGATCCACTGTCATGGCGTCAGGTGCGTAGACCCATCCCCGATTGACGAGAATCGCCGTATCGCTGCCCGCGATGCGAACGGGAGTAACGATGTTCACTCCAGGTGAACCTTGGCGGGTGCGGCTCATCAGCACGAACTCGTTCGCGTAATCGTACGTTCCGGCTATCGTCGCCCGGCGATAGCGTGCGTTGGCCGTGTCGGCGGGCAACCGCGACACTTCAACCGGTGGAACCGCAAGCCGCCGGGCGAGGATCTGATTGAAGTCGCGGCGTGAATCGAGCCGCGAGAGCTGCCACACTCCGAGACTCGCGCAAGCGGCCGCGATTGCGAGCGAGACGGCGGCCATCGATGCGGTGCGAACCCTCATGACTACAATGTAAGGAGATTCGCGGCGTGACCGCCGCGCGTCCGACTGGAATCCATTCAGAGCATCAGAACAGCGATAGCTGATCGCCGAGCAGGTCCGGGTCGACGGGCCGTTGTCCCATTCGTCGCTGAAGGTCACGCGCGGTTGCCGGGCTGTGACCGCTGAAGGTGTTGGCCACGTAACCAAAGATGTCGTTGACACCGCCTCGCATCTCGAGCATTGCGCGGGTCCACGCTTCGACCTCCCGGGTTCGGTCCACCTGCACTCGCGAGTAATCGACAAGGTCACGGTTGGGTCCCATCCAGCGGATATACGCGAAGTCTGCCGTTGGGCGCGCGGCAAGAGCGAGCATGAGCCGGCGCGGAAACCATCGCCCTTCAACGAGGGCGAGGGCAATACCGCGATCGCGCAGGAATGCAACAACCCCTTCATTGAGCCATCCCCGATGGCGGAATTCGACGGCGACTCGCAGATCGTCCGGAATCTTTCCGATGAAATCCACCAGCGCGGGAAGCTCGCCGGGGTCGAAGCTCGGTCCGAGCTGAACGAGGATCGGGCCGAGTTTCGTGCCGAGCAGGCGTGCTCTCTCGTAAAACTCCTCGGACACTCCCGAAGTGTCGCGAAGTCGCTGTTCGTGCGTGACTTCCTGCGGCAACTTTAGAGAAAAAACGAAGTCCGCGGGAGTGCGGTCGAACCAGCTCTGGAACGTCGTCGCGGCAGGCACCCCATAGAAGGTCGAATCGACCTCGACAGTGCTGAAGGCCCGGGAGTAGACGGAGAGAAAATCGGGCGCGCGTGTGTTGACGGGAAAGAATGGCCCGACCCAGGCGTCGTAATTCCACCCCTGTGTTCCGATGTTGACTGTCGTAATCTCTTTCTTCACCGGAGCATCGGGATCGGTAGAGGGCATTTGCAGAAAAGTGGTCTCAATATTGCCATCCTGGAGGTACAAGTAACGTACCCGCGAGTTTGATTCCAGGAGGAATTATGGAGCACGACGACAAGCTGAAGCCCGAGAAGGGCGGCGTACTGCATCACGATGATAATCCAAGCACTGGAGACGTGGTGGGCGAGGCGGTTGGAAGCATTTCAGGCGTTGCCGCAGGTGCTGCCATTGGGTCTGTTGGCGGGCCTATCGGAACGATCATTGGAGCTATCGCCGGTGCTGCTGGTGGATGGTGGACAGGTCGCGCTGTCTCCGAGGCTGCATCGCGATTTGGCGATAACGACGACAAACATTACCGCACAGCGTATGAAGGGCGGTCGGATCGCCTCGCTGACCGGAGCTACGACGACATTCGACCCGCATACCAGCTGGGCCATCTCGCCAGCGAGAATCCCGATTACAACGGCAAAAGCTTCGAGACTGTAGAAACGGATTTGCAAAAGGGCTGGAGCAACGATCTCCGCGCAAAGCACGGCGACTGGGCGACTGTTCGTCCGTATGCCGAGGAAGCGTACTCACGCAATACGTCGGTGACGTCGCGCGAGGCGAAGAATCGCATGAGCGAGAGCGGTGACGATCTCTCCGACCGCGCGGCCGACACGACCCGCGGAGCCGCGAACACAGTGATCGGTGCAGTCGATAATGTGAAGGATCGGGTGGACGGCAATCCGGCATCGAAGCCGGGCCTCGATCCGACAGATAGCCGGTTGTAGTCTCCTTCGGAGGGAGGACAAAAAGGGGGCCGTCTTTGGCGACGGCCCCCTTTGTTTTGCAGGCCGCTACCGTCCGCAGTCAGTTTTTGAATCCAAGCGCCCGGGCAACGCCGCGTTGCCGAAGATCGAGTGTAAGGAAACTGATATCGGCCGGTTCCGGCGCCAGGTAGAGCGCGGTGGCGAGATGCCAGCAGTCGGCGCCCCTGACGTAACCGGCGTTCAACACGCGGCCGATCTCGCCGTTTAAAGGCCGATCTGGCATGATCCAGCGAACTTTGGCGAGCAGTTCGGGAGGCGCCGGGACGCGCTCCCGCGCCATGGCGGACCTGAGTTCCGCGTCCAGCAGACTGGAAGAACATATCTGATCGAAGCTCGTCAGCTTCCTTTCGAGGGTTGTCGATCCCGGTTCACCGAACGCGATGGACACCATGCACGAGGCATCCACGTAGGCCAGCGTGCTCAATCGCGTTCATCCAGAAACCGCTTGAGTGCTCCGGGCCTTCGGGCAACCGGACGAACGCGGACAAATCTTCCAACAGCGGGAGAAATCGTGCCGCGATCCTCGAGCTCTTTGAGCCGGGCGTCGAGCCCTGGCGCCGGCGCCGCGATAGGCCGGATTTCCGCAACTGGCTCGCCGCGAAGAGTGACAGTCACACTATGCCCTTCTCTAACCCGCCGAACGATTGCCGACAGCTTCGCCTTCGCCTCATATAATGAGTAGGTATCGCGCATGGATGCAGAGTCTAACGAACTAGTCCGTCTAGTCAAGAGGCTCGCCGTCTGGAGTGTCACCGGGCGCGGGCGACAACACTCAGCAATTGGCATGTGCATTGCCGGTTCTGCCCTTCCAGGAGTCCCATGGAACACACAGTAGAAAGATGGCGATGAGCTTTCCGCTTCCATCGCTCGACGAGCTGGAGTCCGCAGCCGCGCTCGTTTACACGGTTATGCCACCGACACCTCAGCAGTCCTGGCCGGCGCTCTCGGCGCGAACAGGGGCGGAGGTGTGGGTGAAGCACGAGAACCAGACCCCGGTGGGGGCGTTCAAGGTACGCGGCGGCATCACGTACCTCGACCACCTCCGCCGGACGGAGCCCGGTGTAACCGGTGTAGTCACGGCAACGCGGGGAAATCACGGTCAGTCGATCGGGCTGGCCGCTAGGCGTCACGGGCTGGCAGCCGCTGTTGTGGTGCCACGGGGTAACGCCGTCGAAAAGAACAATGCGATGCGCAGGCTTGGCGTTGAGCTGATCGAGCGCGGACACGACTTTCAGGCGGCACTGGAGGCCGCGGCTGAGATCGCCGTAGAGCGGGCCTGGCATCTCGTACCGGCATTTCATCCACTCCTGCTCCTCGGCGTTGCCACCTACTCACTGGAGCTTTTTCGAGCCGTGCCTGACCTCGATACCGTTTACGTCCCGATCGGACTTGGATCGGGAATCTGCGGACTGATCGCGGCGCGCGAAGCGCTTGGTCTTCACACAAAGATCGTCGGCGTTGTGTCGGATGCCGCGCCTGCATACGCGATCTCGTTCGCCGCCGGTCATCCTGTTTCGCACGACGTCACAACGCAGATCGCCGACGGGATGGCATGTCGCACGCCTGTCCCCGAGGCCCTGGAAATCATCCGTCGGGGTGCGGAACGTGTCGTGCAGGTGAGCGATCCGGAAGTCGAGGCAGCGATGCGGATACTCTTCACCGACACGCACAACGTAGCGGAGGGAGCTGGCGCCGCCGCAATGGCCGCACTGATGAAGGAACGCGCCAGCATGCGCGGCAAGCGCGTCGGAGTTGTACTGTCAGGGGGCAACGTCGATCGTGAAGTACTCGACCGCGTTTTGAGCGAGGGTGACGGGGTGGACCATCGTCCTGCCTTCAGTTGACAGGCCACAACGGCGCGAAGATTCCTGGATTTGACGAGTGGCTCGGAACGCTTTGCGTCAACGGCGCGGGCAGGATCCCCTCGTTCCTCAACCCCAGCCGCAGCCCCCTTTTCCAGGTCCGTTTCCTTATTCGCGAATGGACCTTCCCCCTTAGCCTGCTTCCGTGTATCGGTGCCGATCGCATCCCGAAGAATCCGGCGTAGGACGGTGGAAGAACAACCCCGGTGAGTGACATGTTGAGCGTTTCCCGTTCAACCGTATTGCGTTCACCCACGTTTAGTCGCGGTGCAAGGGGGTGGGGGTCGCATGGATCACGTCAGGGCCGGCTGCCGAAAAGCCGGTCTCGTCGGAAAGTGTATTCCCGGCCATTGGACTTGATGACGAGCGTTGGGCCGGGGACACCGCCATTCAGTGATGGATCCTGCACCTGCACCGAAAAATCCCCGTTGCCCCTGTCGGACCGGAACTGCACACTGCTGCCGTCCAGATTCCAGCGACCAAGATCAGATAGCTGATTACGCAATTCCGCCTGTAGGATTCGATTTGGATCGCACCGAAGTCTCGCGTATACGTGAATCCCATACGACTCGCGGCGATTCGAAACCTTTGGTTCGAGGTTGAGTTCGCCGTCGAAAATCTCTCGCGGGCAAACACCAGACTCAATAGCCGTCGGCAATTGCTGCCCGTCGACAAGAACTAACTTATAGGCTCCGCTAACACTTGAAACATCCGGGCCAGTAGTGAGCGCTGAGCATGCCGTGATTAGGCCAACGAGCGAAAGCCCCAGGAACCGCAGGCGGGGGCAAGCATCTCGACCAGAGCGGGGAAGCATGCCCGTGACCGTCCACGAAATTGCCTCAGTCAAAGAATCCATAATTATCAAGGGAGGCATGATAAGACGCTGCACAATCCCCGTCATCATAATAGCGCCAGCGGGAATCGCGAAGCCCTAAATAACCGAGAGCCGCGCGCTGACGCCCGGGGCTGACCGGCTGAGCTAACGATAGGTTTCGAAAAATCCGGTTCCGGTTCCGCGAATGATCTCGCCACTGATACGCCCGCTGATGCTTGCGGTCCCTTTCATCTGGATGAAGTAGGGCCGCCCGGCGTCGGCGACGCGGTTCGGGTCGCCGCGCTCTTCGACGCGACTATCGGCAGTCCCGGCCAATCCATCGCCCTGATTCGCGAACGGACTCTCGCCCTCCGATTGCTTCCGCGTGTCGGTTCCGATTGCGTCGTCTATCACTAGCTCGACACGCAGTGTGTCGGCACCCCGTACATCCGCGAACACCGCGCGCGACGGAACAGCTACACGCCGTCCATCGACCTCTATCACCCGCCCGTCGGTATAGTCGATTCGCCGCGGCCGCATCACGGATCTGAATCCAAGCGAGTCCACGAGATAAACGAATAACGGGGTCTCCCTTCCACGTTGGTCCGGCCCCAGCACTCTGCCATAAAGAAGTGTGTAGCCGCCTGCTCTCGAAGCGCCCCAGTCCCACGTAACTCCCCGCCACACACCCCAGTTGTGATCGTGATATGACTGCGCCCCCGCATAGGTCTCACATGCTCCGCCGACGCAGATCCTGCCATCGGCATTCGCGCGCAACGCCGGTACCGCATACCCGGATACGAGCTCTCTCGACCCAAGCGATGCGCCCGGGAAATACGCACGCGGCGTGGGTGTGACAACGAGATTCACACGCACGACATCGCCCCCTCCTTCTTCCCGCGCTTCTGCGGCAACGACGTAGTTGCCGTCGGGGCGGACAGTGACGGTCGAGCCGCCGAGCGCGAGATTGGCATCGGTCGTAGAGAAACGGACGCGCTCACGCGGAATGTATGAGACAAATTTCCGCGACCGCCCACCCTGCTCCCGCAACGTGATCGTCACGCTCGCGCCCCATTTCTCACGGCCTACATCGCCCGCGACGATGAAAGAAATGAAAGCCCATCGCCTGCTATCCGGTGATATCACATTGAAGTAGTGCCACTCAGCCCAGCTTTCGCGGTTGGCAACATTGTCAGGCGGTAGATGAAAATGATCGATCTCGTCGCGCAGCTCGCGCGGGGTCGGGGAGATCCATTTCCGGTCACCTTCATCATTCTTCCAGCTGCCGCTGACGAGTTGGAGGGGCACACCCACCGCTGTTGCCGCACTCGGCACCCCGCCGCTGGCCCGCACGGCGTACTCCGCGCCGCTCATCGAGCGCAGATACGTCAGGCGGCCGTCGATCTGGGGCGCCACAGCGCTTATCACGTTCGACAACCGCGGCGACGCGAGAAGTTGATCGTAGACGAACCGCCCGTGGTCGATGGAGAAATAGAGACCGCCCACACCACCGGTCTTCATTACCTCGACGTCGAGGCCCTGAGGCAGCACCGTAATTGACCCGCCACCCACCAGCCGCTCGTCGCGCGCCTGACTCAGCAGCGCTTCGCCAATCGAAAGGAGCACGACCATCACTCCAACTCCAACGCCGTACCCGAAAAACAGCAGCAGCGCGCGCCATGGGCGGGACACGATGTTCCTCAGCGCGAGAAGCGGGATCACGCAATGACTCCGTCGCGCATGTGGATGCGGCGCCGGGCTGCGCGTGCAAGCTCCTCGTCATGGGTGACTACGATAAGCGTGGTGCCATCCCCATTGAGCCGTTCGAAGAGGCCGATGATATCGGCCCCGGTTCTCGCGTCGAGCTCTCCGGTTGGCTCATCGGCAAGGAGTATCGCGGGACGGTTGGACAACGAACGGGCGATAGCCACACGCTGCTGCTCTCCGCCCGACAGCTCCGACGGACGATGCCGTTCACGGTGTTCCAGGCCCACATACGCGAGCAGCTCCCTCGCCCTCGCTACACGTTCTGCCGACTTCACGCCCGCCTCGGCCATCGGCAATTCCACATTCTCGCGCGCCGACAGAGTCTGCATGAGGTAGAACCTCTGAAACACGAAACCGATGTTACGCAGCCTGAACAAAGTCGCCTCGCGGTCGCGCATTGCTCCGACATTTTCGCCGCGAATGGTGACCGAGCCGCTCGTTGGGCGATCGATAGCGCCGAGCAGATTGAGCAACGTCGACTTGCCGCACCCCGAGGGTCCGACGATCGCCACGTAATCGCCATCGGCAATGTCGAACGTCACTCCACGGAGCGCATGCACGCGTTCCTTGCCAAACCTGTACTCGCGAGCGAGATCGCGCGCTTCGACGACGTTGCCTGCCGCGCTCGCTGCAGCATCACGCACGGCTCGATCGGCACCGATAGTTGTCACTCGTCGGCCTGCGGGCAGAGACATATCGGGCGCCGGTATATCACGCGATCGCCTCTTCTCTGAGAGTCGTCGCGATGGGAAGCGACGCGGCCCGGAATGACGGATACACACCCGCCGCCACTCCCGATAACGTCAGCAATCCCATCGCCGTCCACGCGGATCGCGGCTGGAAAAGAAAGAAATCGATGGCCATCGGAAGCCCGGGAAAGCTCGAGAGAATGCTGTTGAGATACCGGGCGGTCCCGAGGCCCAGCGCCAGCCCGCCAACTGCGCCAGCCAGGCTGATTACCATGCCCTCCATCACAATCTGTTGCACGATATGTGCTTTCGAGACGCCGATCGCGCGCATTACCGTGATCTCGCCGATGCGTTCGTTGACGGACACAGTCACGAGCGTCGTTACGAGCAGAAATCCGACAAACAGGCTGACGGTGCCGAGGATGAATGCCAGTTGGCGAAAATAACTGAGCCGCTCGTCCACCTGCGCAATCGCGGTGGCTGTTGAGATCGCACTCACCGACGGCACCCCGCGTTCGATCCACCGGCGGATGCGCTCGACGTCGGCACCATCCCTAACCTTGAGCATGAACAACGACGCATCATCCGTACGCACCGCTCCACCCATTTCCTGAAGTGTCGAGAGTCGAATCGCGGTCGCGGGCTGATTGATGGCGCCGTAGATGAAGCGCAGGCGACCCGTCACCACCAGTCTCTTCGACGCAGCAAAGGTCCTGAGCTGAGGGTCATAACCCGTTGCAACTTCAAGCGTATCTCCAATTTGTGCCCCTGTCGCCCTGATGAAGTCGTCATTCACCGCTATCGCATTGGACGCAATCGGATCACGGCCCGACAGAAGTTCGTAATCTCCCTGCACCTCGGCCATAACTCCGAGCGCAGCGCTTGTCACCGTACGATTCCCAACCGGTACGTGGATGGTTGCGCCCAGCACCGGACTTACCGCCACGATGTCGGGATTTGCGCGAAGAACGGCGACGATGCGGCTCGTCCCTTCGATGGTGGCATCCGTGTCGAATGGGAGTGTCCCTTTGGGAGCAAGCCGGATTTGATATCCGCGCGATAGCAGCAGCTCACGAAATGATTCGCGCATACCCGTCGACATCATCACCATGTCGAGCAGCATCGCCGCGGCAACCGCCACTCCCAGTATGGCAAGCAAGGTGCGAACGCCATGCCCTCTCAGCCCCGCCCAGGCCAGAGCCAGCCGCATCAGCGTCCGAAAAGCGCCAGCGGCGGCGTACGCACGAGACGCAGCGAAGCAAGCAGCCCGGCGCCTATGCCCAGTATCAGCGACAAGCCCACCGCAAGAGTGATAATCGACGGCGTGATCATCGAAAAATAAAGCGGCGTGCGATAAAGACTCTGGTAATACCAGTTGATGAACAGCGATGCCCCGAAGCCGACCGCCACTCCCAGCGCGCTTCCGACCACCGCCAGGACCGCCGCCTCGATGACGACGCTCTGCACGACGGTTCTCCTTGAAATCCCCATGAGACGCAAAGCCGCTACGTCACGTCGCCGCTCCTCGACTTTGAGCAGCATGATGCAGAGCAGAAAGATCGCGCTGGCGACAATGGTGATCACCCCGATTGCCCGATGGAACCGGCTGATGACCTGAAACGTTTTCGAGGTTTCTACCGCGATGTCGCGCGACCGATGCGCCTGGAATCCAAAAGCGGCGAGGTTGATTGCGGCAAGCGCTTCTTCGGTTGCCGATGGGCCCCGAGTGGCCACGGCGAATTTGTCGACACGGTCTCCGTACTCCGCAATTTTCTGCAGATGATCCAGATGCATGTGAATCCTGTACTCGCTGCGCGCGATCTCGGCGGGATCTGCACCTCGCTTGACGATCGCGGAGACGATTACAGTGTCAACATTTGCGGCGCCCGACTGAGCCGATACGGTGAGCCGATCTCCAATCGCAATTCGGGCGTCGGCGGCCAGCCGCTCGTCGATGGCGATGGTTCGAGGGGCGGGTTGCTGGAACGCAAGCAATACCGCAAAAGCGTGGACGAGCATGGGTGAAAGCTAGTCGGGCGAAACGGCGAAAAAGCCCTGGTTGTTTCCCCACGCATTATGGGTTATCTGCCGTAGAGCCGGGCCCGTCGAAATCTGTACTTCAGCCTGCTCGCTAGCCGAACACTCGCGGATCCCACGGAACTTCGACCGTGGTCTCCCACACGATCCTCCCGGCCAGCTTATGGGTGGTATTCACAACGATGTTACGCTCGAATGGCCGCCCGGGTACCGACGGCACAAGAAGGCAGGCACTTCTATGCTCCGAGAACCACTTTGAGCCTGCGGCTCGAGCGAACCCTTGATCGTCCAGATCATCCCAGCCGGGCCACTTCGCCACATCGAGTTCCTCGACGCTGACGCCACCCCTGATTGTCGCCCAGGCCGCATGGCACGGCACCGGCACTCCAGCACTGTGAACAAGCATTTCCAGAAGGGCAGTCGAAAAATGTTCGGATAGGTACACGACAGCCTGGCCCGCCGCATTCCAACGATTCTCACGACCACTCGAGCGCCGAGGGTCATACGTGCGAGCCGTGACACGAACAGCTCGCAGCACCATCAGCCGGGCGCTCCTTCCTCGATTCGTGACATGAGCTCACGAACGGCCTGCGCCCCACCTTCCGTCGCCGCGACCTCGATTGGCTTTCTATCCCTCAGTTGCGGATGTGGGCGGGTGAGGAACCGCTCGGCGGCATCGGACTCGCCCCAGATGCGCCTTGCTTCCCGCACAACCTCGCCGACGTCGGCGATCCGGTCCAGCTCCGCTGCGGAGAGCGGACTTTTCTCGCTCACCCTTCGCTTCCAGGATCGATCCGCGACAAGATAGGAACGCAATGCCGACCGTGCAGCCACTTCGGTCACGGCGTGCTCGAGAAACTCGGTGACCGTTTGTGCCCTGAATGCTTTTTTCTCGAGCCCTGTCTGCATCAACTGATGAAGCGATTGCCAGTCGTCGCCACCGAAAAGACCGGTTATGAACCGGTGACTGAGCTGATCCGCGCGGTGGCTATGCGGTCGAATGGCGGCCATGGGCCCCTCGGCAAGTGGTACATCAATTTAGGCCAAATGGCCATCTCTCGCAACCAGTTCGCCCGCTCCCGGAATCTTCCGGCCAACAATTATCGTGATGTTGTCGCTCCCACCGGCATCGAGCGCGTCCTGCAGCAGCGTCTCGCAAGCCTGTTGAGCCGAAGTCATCGACACCAGCCGGTCGCGGATACGATCGTCGGACACATGGCGCGTGAGTCCGTCGCTGCAGAGCAGCCCCACCGACCCTTCCGCTTGTTCCAGCCGGCGCACCACAGGCGCTGCCTGCGGCCCGCCAATCGCACTCGACAGTATGTTTGCGAGCCTGCTGCCAGCGGCGTCTTCGCGAGAGAGAACTCCCTGCGTTATCATCTCCTCCGCCATCGTCTGGTCGCGTGAAATCTGGACCAGCTTACCACCCCGCAACGAATAGCAGCGGCTATCGCCAACCTGCACGAGAAATGCCCGCGGCCCCAGACCGATCCACAGCGTAAGTGTGGTCGCCATTCCACGCAGCGCCGAATTTTCCGCAGCGGTAGCTGCCAGCTCATTATGAACTTTCAGTGCCGCCTCCTCGAGCTCCTGCATGAAGCCGGCATCGTTGGCGCTGTCATTGTTGTAAAAACAGCTGAGGGCCTGTGACACGTAACGCGTCACTCCTTCCAGCGCGAGCCGGCTTGCCTCCTCACCGGCAGCAGCGCCGCCAACCCCATCGGCAACCATGGCGATAAACGCAAGCCGCTCAGTTCCGCCGAGCTGCGAGATATCGGGAAGGCTGGTGTGACTCACCTCCATGCGCTTCTGGAGAGTGCAGACAAGGAAATGGTCCTCATTGTGCGACCGTACGAGCCCGCGGTGGGTCAGCCCGTACACATCGAGCTCGCCCTTCTCCGGGCGTTTATGGGCAGCCGGCGCAGCCTCGCCAGCTTCAGTCACAGAGGGATACGCCATTTGAGCTCCTAGTGCGAAGGCCCTTCGTTTGCTATTGGCTCGACCATGACCCGGGCAGCAAGCGGGGGGCCGATCGACAGCAGATTGCCCGCGGTCCGTAAAGAGACGGGCCCATCGTACGGAGCTTTCGCCACCACCACAAGCTCTGCACCGGGAACAATGCCAAGCTCGGCCAGATATCTCAGCATCTCCGGATCGGCATCGCTTACGCGCACCACCCGCGCCCCCGACCCGGCATCGATATCCCCGAGTTGCATGTACTCGGTTTCGTCCATCATGCCGTCGCGCGAAGGTATCGGCGCACCATGCGGATCCACCAGCGGCTCGCCCATCACCTCAGCCATCCGGTCAACGAGCTCGTCAGACGCGGCGTGTTCGAGGCGCTCGGCTTCGTCATGCACCCGGTCCCAGGGATAATCAAGCGCACCCGACAGATAGGCTTCGATTACCCTGTGCCGGCGGAGCGTGCGCAAGGCAGCTCTTCGCCCGGACTCGGTGAGCGTCACTCCGCGATAACGTTCGTAGGATAGCAGGCCCTGCTCCGCCAGACGCTGCACCATTCCGCTTACCGATGCGGGCGCCAGCAGAAGCCTGTTCGCGATGTCGTTGGTCGCAACCGGCACACTTCCCCGGCCAAGGGAATAGATGGCCTTGAGATAGTCCTCAACCGGCGCCGTCAGCGATTCACTTTGCGCATCCGGCACACCCGGCCGCAACGGGCCACGCCGCGCAGCCATCACGCTCCCGCCGCGCCCCGGCCTCGGGCGTTGCCACGAACGAGCAACACCGGAATCGTCGAACCGTGCCGCACTCCATGCGCCACGCTGCCGTGAATCAAGTCGCCAATGAATTTGTGGCCATGCGTGGACATCGCAATCAGGTCGCACTCCTCACGAACAGCCGCCGCCGAAATCTCAGAAGCAGGATCGCCGGATGCGAGTACTGCTTCGGAATCGAATCCTTCTGCCTCGAGAGTCGCCGAGAGGCGCTCGATGTACGCGCGGTCGTTCTGCATTTCTTCGCTCTCTCTCAACTTCAGATGAGAAATATTACGCGCGGCCCAGCCGTCGGCGACGTGAATGAGAATAACCGAGGAATTGCAGATCCTGGCGAGCAACTTCACGTGATCGACGATCGCGTCATCGAACGGAGAGTTCTCGACCGGGACCAGTATTCTCTTGTACATGCTCACGCTCCCGTGAAGAACTGAACGAGCAGCCAAATGTTGAGCGAAGCGATCACTGTCGCAACCAGATAAGCGAGGGACTTGAGCCATACAGGGTTGGCGAACTCGGCCATCTTTGTCTTGTCGGAGGTAAACCTCACCAGCGGGAAGACAGCAAATGAAAGCTGCATGCTGAGGATCACCTGGCTGAAGACAAGCAATTGTGCGGTGCCGCTTTCACCGTACAGGATGGCCACAATCGCAGCCGGTACGATCGCAATGCTGCGAGTGATGAGGCGGCGCAGCCACGGCCTGAGGCGGATGTTGAGAAAGCCTTCCATCACGATCTGGCCGGCGAGCGTCCCGGTAATTGTCGATGCCTGGCCTGACGCCAGCAACGCGAGCGCGAACACCGTGCTGGCTCCGGCACCAAGCAGCGGCGTCAACAGCTTGTACGCGTCCTGAATCTCCGCGACTTCGGTGTTGCCGCTCGTATGGAATGTCGCGGCCGCAACGATCAGAATGGCGGCGTTGATGAACAACGCGAACGAGAGCGCAATCGTCGAGTCGATGAACGCGAACTTCACCGCGGTTTTCTTCCCTTCGCTGGTCTGCTCGTATTGTCTTGTCTGAACTATCGACGAATGCAGGTAGAGGTTGTGCGGCATTACCGTTGCACCAAGTATCCCGATAGCCACGTAGAGCATGGCCGGGTTGGTGACCACCTGCGAGGTCGGGATGAATCCCTTCATTACCTCCGCTATCGGCGGGCTGGAAATTATCATTTCGAACAGGAAGCACGCACCGATGGTTCCGACGAGCGCGATCACGAGCGCTTCGAGCAACCTGAATCCTTTGTTCTGCAGGTAGAGGACAATCAGAACGTCGAGCGCCGTAATCCCGATTCCCAGCGGCAGCGGTATCCCGAAAAGCAGGTTGAGCGCAATCGCCGAACCGATCACCTCCGCGAGATCGCAGGCCGCAATCGCCAGCTCGCAGATGACCCAGAGAAACCAGACGACCGGCTTCGAGTAATTATCGCGACACGCCTGCGCGAGATCGCGCCCGGTGACAATTCCAAGCTTGGCCGAAAGACCCTGAAGCAGTATCGCCATCAGATTCGAGATCAGGATCACTGTCAGGAGGCGGTATCCGAACTGCGAACCGCCGGCCAGATCCGTGGCCCAGTTGCCGGGGTCCATGTAACCAACCGCGACGAGATATCCAGGGCCCGCAAACGCCAGGATCTTGCGCCACCATCCTGCCCCCGTCACCGGAACGGTGCGGTACACCTCGGCCAGCGAGGGCGACACGCGGGCGCGCCGCCAGCCTGGATCCGGCTGAGGTGAAACCGCTGGGTCAGGAGGCCGGTCAGTAAGTTGGGTTGCCACGCGCAGTCTGCTGAAGGGGGATTAAGCCATCCCTGAATTTTTTCGCCACTGCAAGCTAAACCCGGGCCATTCCCGCTATCAGCCCGGAAAGAATTCGCTCAGTCATTCCCCACACGACGCACCCCTCGTGATGAAACGCCAGACGGCTAAACTCGTGTCCGCCTGCCGCAACGGTCGTCTCTCGCCACACTGCACGATCCGACAACTTCGGAAAAGGCACCCAGAAGCTCTTCGCGACTTCCCGGTTGTGCCGCACTTCCGTAATATCTGCAACCAGGACAACGAATGGCCGGACGATGACGGCCGGCAGCCGGACCGTCAGCGGGTGAAGGTCGTCGAGCGTACCCAGCAGTTCGCCGTTGGCGCGGAGATCTATCCCGGTCTCTTCGAAAGTCTCGCGTGCTGCAGTGTCGTAAAGCGATTCGTCGCCGGGTTCTTCCCGCCCACCGGGGAACGCTATCTGCCCGCTCCACGGATCGCCTTCGTACTCTGCCCGCTGAATGAGAAGAATTTCGGGTGTGGCAACAGCCCCCAGACGAATGAGAAGCGCAACGCATGCCCGTTTCGCCCCTGGGTGCGTAATGGCGGGGGCATGTCTCACCTTCAGCGATATCGCCAGACGCCTGATCTGCGCATGGGAGCTGAGTGCGAGAGGTATCACATAGTCGACGCCGCGAGGTGCCGGCAAAAGAATTCAACTGTATCGCGAGTCACTGCGTCGAGCGCCTGCGGCGGCTCAGTGAGAGGATGGCTGGCATCGAACGCGTGGTTTGCGCCCTCGATAAGCCGGAACTCACTCACTTCGCTCGATGAGCGATGAAGCCGCTCGCCCTCGGAGTGCGGCACTGTCTCGTCACTGTCGCCATGAATCACGAGCCAGGGCGAGCGGACCCCGGAAGCCGCCGCGTCAATATTCAAAGTAGTCTCGCCGAGTGCTTCGACCTCGTGGAGGATCGCTGTGCTGAGCGGTATGATTTCGCCTGTGCGGGCATTGTGCACATCGATATATCCAAGCGCTTTCCACAGCGCCACTACGTCTGCTGGCCAGCGGTTGGGATCAGAAATGGCCGCCCACGTCACCAGCGCTCTGACGTCCGGATTGCGGGACGCGTGCAGGACGGCGACGCCACCGCCGCGCGAGTGTCCGAACAGACCGTATCCCTCCCCGATCCAGTCCTTCACTCTTGCTTCAGCGATCACCGCGTCCAGATCGTCGAGTTCTTGGGTGAAGGTATTATTCGTGAACGCGTGGGGATTGGTGAAGTTCTCGCGATCTTCACCAATTCCGCTGCCGGAAAAGTCGAAGGTGATGGCTCCCAGCCCGGCGGTCGCAATCCGGTCGGCGAGATAGGGGAAGAACGCCCAACGCGCAAACCCCTTGAATCCGTGGCAGATGACCACGGTTGCCTTGGCATCAGATGGGATTCGAGCATCACCGCGAATTATGAGGGGAGAGTCTTCATCCCGGTCGCGCCATAGCTCGAACTCATCGACTTCAATCACGATTCGACCTGGCCACCCGAATCAGCCCACCCGCGAAAACCCGCGGACATCGAGCAGACATCGTCATATCCCATCTGTTGCATGGTGTCTGCGGCCAGCGCAGATCGATTTCCGCTCGCGCAGTAGATCACCACTCGCTTGTCACGGGATATCAGCTCTTCGACCTTGCTCTCCAGCATTCCTCGCGGAATATGAATCGCGCCAGGCACATGCCCGAGATTCCACTCATTTGGTTCACGCACATCCAGATACACCGTATCGTCCGTCCGGCCACTGATGGCGTCGGCCGGAGCCATCTGCTTGACGCGTGCTTTTGCCTGGTCGATCAGCTCAGCGCCTGTATTGTGGGTCATTGAATGCTCCTGTGGTTTGGCGCGACCACTCGCAGCGATTTTTTGCCGGTGTCGAGCTCGGCGATAGCGCCGAGTGGTAACGTCCATTGATTGGGAATATGGCCGAAAGGTGCACCCGCAAGGCAGGGTATGCGAGCTTCCTCGGCTGCCTCTCCCAGGAGGTCATCGACAGTGCGGTTCCCTGGTTCGAGATCCTTCACCGGCATTCGGAAATCGCCTGCTACCATCCCGGCGCACCGTGGCAACGCTCCGGCAAGCAGAAGCTGCCTGAGCATCCGATCGACCCTGTAGACTGCTTCGCCGATATCCTCGAGGACGAGTATCGCATCGTCGAAGTCGGCCGCAAAAGGCGTTCCGAGAAGTGCAGTTACGAGCGCGAGATTTCCGCCGATCAGCCGGCCACGTGCGCGGCCCGCTGTCAGCTCGCGTCCGTTTGCGGCAACGCCACACGGATCGCGTTGCTCGACGAGCGCGAGGCGCAGCGACTCACGCGAGAAATCGCCAAGAACTCCGCGTGCGGTGGGACCGTGAAAAGTCACTGAACCGCATTGGGAGTGAATCGCTGAGTGCAGGGCGGTGATGTCGGAAAAGCCGATGAGGGGGCGTGGATTGGCTGCGAACGCCGCGTAGTCGACTTCGTGGAGCAATCGCATCGAGCCGTATCCCCCCCGCACGCACCAGATGGCATCGATGTCGGTAGATCTAAAGGCAGTGTTCAGATCGCTCAACCGTTCCGGGTCCCGGCCGGCGAGGTAGCCGAACGCCGACGTAGCGTGTGCGCCGGTTACTGGAGTCCAGCCGAATGATCGCACGTTCTCCTCGGCGCGGAGGATATGCATGCGGTCCAATACGATTCCTGCGGGTGCGACGAGCGCAACGCGTGATCCGGGGCCGAGGGGTTGGATGGAACCGAAAAGTTTGTCGTTCATTGGGGTCGGCAAACGTAGGAACGCGGGTGAGGCGAGTCAACGAACGTGGCGCGATGGCATATGCATTGCCATTTCAAGCGGGCATACGTGAAACAATGGAGCAATAGTGGCAGACGAAAAACAGAGGGGGCCTGTCCGCGGATCGGGCCCCAGGGACCAGCACACTGCTGGTTCATCATCGACCTCCGGCAGCCGCGAGGAAAGCATGGGAGCGATCGAGTCGGAAGGGTCTGAATCAGAAGGAACTATCAGGCCACCTGACCCTGCCGATCAGGGCGACGGAACGAGCGATGACCGGGCCGGGAAGTCACCAGCCGGTCAGCGCACTGAGGCCGAAGGTAGCGAAAAGCCTGGCCCTGACGCAGCGCGCCAGAATCCTGCGAGTAGTGGTACGACATCATTGGGCGGCGAGCCTGCTGACGCCGAGTCGATGAAAAGCTCGGGAGGGGTGGAGGGAACGGGCTGACTGTCAGCGATTCGGGTATCGATGTCCGGGGGAGACTTTCGAGAGAGGCGGCGGCAGGATACGCTTAGTTTTCTCCCGTGATGGAAACTCTGATCGGCGCCGCAGCGGCCTTGCCCTGGGTGATCGCGCACATCGCCACCGCTCTCCGTGTGCGACACTCGGTATCGCTCGCTTCCGAGAGTGTCGAGCCGCCCTCGCCCGCGCCATTGGTGACGATCGTGATACCGGCGCGGAACGAGGCGGGCAATATCGAACGCTGCCTGAATTCGGTTCTCACCACGACGTACCCTGAATGTGAAGTTGTTGTCATCGACGACCAGTCCGCCGACGGCACCGGTGAACTCGCGCGCGCCATCGCCTTGCGGGATTCCCGCGTCCGCGTGATCGACAATTCGCATCCTCCTGAGGGATGGTTCGGAAAACAATGGGCATGCAACACCGGCGCGAGTGCTGCAAACGGAACCATCCTGTGCTTCGCCGACGCTGACACACAGCATGCGCCCGACCTGCTGACCCGGTCGGTCAACGCAATCATGCGGCGAAACGCCGACCTCTTTTCGGTGATGGGACGACAGGAGCTGGGAAGTTTCTGGGAGCGAATCGTCCAGCCCCACATTTTCGGAATAATGGCGGTGCGATACGGCGGCACGGAGAGCGTCACGAAATCACGGCAAACCAGTGACAAGATCGCCAACGGGCAGTGTCTGTTCGTTCAGCGCCGGGCATACGACGAGCTTGGCGGCCATTCGCTGGTCAAGTCCCATGTCGCTGACGATATGATGATGGCGCAACGCTTCTTCGCACGCGGCAAGCATGTAGTGCTGGAGGAAGGAATCGAGCAGCTCTCGACGCGGATGTACACGTCATTTGGCGAACTCGTCCACGGCTGGGGGAAGAATGTTTACGCAGGCGGTCGCGATTCCGTTCCGATGGGACGAGTGGGACGATTCTTCTTCCCCCTGCTTCTCCTTCTTGCGCCTCTGTGGAGCGTTCTGCCACTGGTCGTTCTGTTGATATCGCTCGTGCAGCCGGTTGCGACCGTCATTTACGTCTGGGCGGTCGTCGTCAGCACGGTATCTCTCGTCTGGTGGCTTGACATCTACCGGCGCATCGGCGAGCCGCTCTGGTACGCCTTTCTTTATCCCCTTGGAGGCGCAGTCATCTTCTACATATTCCTGCGAGCTGTAATGCGAGGGCAGAACGTACAGTGGAAGGGGCGGGATTACGTGTCGACCTGAAAGGTACTTATCGAGCCAGTTTGATCGTCTCCCATGCAACGTGCCGGGTAGTCTCTCAGCCACTGTAGCCATGCGGCTCCAGCGGCGCTGGTTGCGGTCACCTACGCCCAATTGAATGATCCGGCGAGCCATGAACTTCGAGAAAACCTATTTCGGCGTGTCTGTGAGTAAGCCGTGCAGCGCAGTCAGGTTCGGTGCACCCAGGAGCGCAACACGCCTGATAAACCGTCGAACTCAGGGCAGCTGACCGAAAAGACGGTCGCGTCGAAATCTATACTGCCGTCCATCGCGATTAATGACGAGCGTGGGACCTGGAAGACCGTCGGCGGGTCCGGGGTCTACCGATGTGATTGAATAGTCGCCGTAGCCTTCGCTCGACTTGAAATTTACTCGTCTGCCATCCAGACTCCAGCGGCCCAGATCGAAGAGCGGTGTCCCGGCTTCTCCCTGGAGAACGCGATTCGGATCGCACCTCAATCTCGCGTATACGATGATGCCGTATAGCGCCCGCCGGTTCGAGACCTTCGGATCGAGATGAAGTTCGCCGTCAAAAATCTCACGTGGACACGCCGTATTCTCAATAATCACGGGTAATGGCTGCCCATCCACAGCCTCTAACTTATAGCCCCCGCTTACGCTGGAAACATCCGGCCCGGTAGTGAGCACCGAGCATGATGCAAGGAGGGTGATCAGCGACAGCGCTCGGAACCAGAAGCGCGAGTTGGACGGCCAGTCGAGGTAAAGTCGCCGCGTGCTTACGCTCTGCAATTTCGGGCTACTGGAAAAATCCATAACTCTCAAGCGAGATTTGATAGGAACCCGCACAATCACCGTCGTCAAAGTATCGCCATCCACAGAACAAAGGTGTGCGCGTCCAGAAGTATTCGACGTGGCTTGATACCTATCGGCGCATCGGCGAGCCGCTCTGGTGCGCCTTTCTTTATCCCCTTGGAGGCGCAGTCATCTTCTACATATTCCTGCGAGCTGTAATGCGAGGGCAGAACGTACAGTGGAAGGGGCGGGATTACGTGTCGACCTGACGTTGCGGCACAGCCGCGGCTGTTTCCGCCACGATATCAGTGAACTCCACATCTACCGATATCCTGATTTCATCTCCGACGACAAACCCGCCGGCTTCGATCGCCTGATTCCAGCTCAGCCCGAACTCTTGCCGGTCAAGCTTTCCTTTCGCGCTGAACCCAACCCGGGCCATGCCCCAGGGATCGCGGACTGAGCCTTCGTTCGTCACGGCGAGCTCGATCTCACGGGTTACATCCCGGATTGTCATGTCGCCATAGAGTGTGAACTCTCCCTTTATATCGCCTTTAATTCTTTTCCCCACGAACCGCATTCCGGGCCACTTCTCCGCATCGAAAAAATCGGGTGATCGGAGATGAGTGTCACGTTGCTCCTGGCGGGTATCGATGCTGGCCGTCGTCAGGAGGACCTCCAGCTCGAGCTTGGCGGGCTCCGCAAGATTCCCCTTCAACGCCTGGATCCGCAAGAGTCCTCAATCCGCGGTCTTGGCGACCCCGGCCCCCGACCCCCGGCAATCCCCCGTTTCCTCCCGTAACAGAACGATGTCGGCCGCCCCCGCCACCCGCGGTAGCGTCGACCCCATGCACTCCCTCGCTTCCGCCTCGGCACTCCTGAGTCGCATTACTGATATCAACAGCGCTACCGCCCTCCTCGCCGAACTGGGATTCACGACCGACATCGTCCCACTCGACGCAGAATCATGCGAACGACTCGGACTCCCCCACAACATCAATTCACCGCACATCGCCCGCGGCAAAGGCGCTCTGTCCGCACTGACCTTTGCGGCAACAAGCCCCTCCGCACTTCGCTCAGCCATCAGCGATTGCGCATCTCACCTCTCACAAACCACCCCACACCTCCTCTGGCTCATCATCGCAACCGCCGATACCGGCGAGATAGCCATCGCCTCATGGAGCCAGGACACAGCCAAGCCCCGAATCGCCGCACTTATCGCAAACCGCAACAGCATCGTCGACAGCGACGCTGAAACGATCTGCACACTCTCCGCAGCCACCACCACCTCAGACTCCCTCACCCACCAGCGTTGGCTCGAAACACTCGGCCGACAATCAATCGGCCGCAGCTTTTTTCGATGCCTTCAACGCTCCGTCAGCGACATGGCACAAGGCCTGGGTAACGCCACATCGCAATCCGATGCCGCCGAACTGGCACTGGTCTACACATCCCGCCTCATCTTCCTCTGCTTCCTCGAAACAAAGGGATGGCTGAATCGCGATCACGCATTCCTCGCCAACACTTACGCCGACTGCATGGTTACCGGCGGACGCTATCATGAAAGAGTACTGGCTCCGCTCTTCTTCGGCACGCTCAACACGCCTCCCCGCAACCGCGCCCCCCGGGCTCGCTCCTTCGGCAAGGTGCCATTCCTCAACGGCGGGCTCTTCGCACGCTCCCCACTCGAACGCAACCTCCGCAACGCCCGGTTCACCGATGAATCACTCGGCAACCTCTACGCGAATTTGCTCACGAGATACCGCTTTACCGCACGCGAAGACTCAGCCGTCTGGTCCGAAGCCGCAATCGATCCGGAAATGCTTGGCAAATCGTTCGAATCGCTGATGGCATCGTCGAACCGGAAAACAACCGGCGCGTTCTATACACCTCAGTCCCTCGTCGGCGAGCTCACCACATCAGGTCTGACAGGCGCTCTCTCTGGCCCCCACACAGAAATTGAGACGATAGCACGTGCTCTCGCTGGCCAGATCCCGGAACCAGAAGCACGGGAGGAGATTCTGGGACGAATCTCCAGCTTTCGCGTACTCGACCCGTCATGTGGATCGGGCGCGTTCCTCGTGCATATCCTCGAACAGCTTTCCACACTGTGCACCCGCCTGGGAGACGTCCGGCCACCCCACACGATTCGGCGATCGATTCTCACATCCTCCATCTTCGGCGTGGACATCAACCCCATGGCGGTCTGGCTGTGCGAGCTGCGGCTCTGGCTGTCGATGGCAATCGAAGATCCCGAGCGAGACCCAATGAAAGTCCGGCCGCTGCCAAACCTCGATCGACACATCAGGGTTGGTGATTCCCTCTCGGGCGGCGGCTTCCATGACCGCGACACCTTCCGCGACGCGAGGCGACTGGCAACCGCCCGCGCGAAGTACGCGCGAGCAACCGGACCGCGCAGAAAAACCCTCGCCCGCGCTATCGATCGAACCGAGCGGGCCTGCGCCCTGGAGAGCCTCGCAGCAACGATCCGCGCCCTCACGCTCACACGACTTGACCTTATTGCCACTGCACGGTCTCGCGACCTTTTTGGACATCGTCTCCCGCCACCGGTCAGCATCGCTGCAAGCCTGGCGACGATCCGCACGGCAATGCGACAGGCCCGCCGCGAAATGCGATCAATCGGGCGCGGAGCAGCCCTGCCATTCTCCTTTCAGACACATTTTGCCGATGCGGGCGCAGCGGGCGGATTCGATCTCGTGATCGGCAACCCGCCCTGGGTGCGAACCGGCAACTTCAACCCCACTGCACGCGCCAGTTTTCGACAGGACTTCTGGGTCTTTCGGCATTCTGCATGGGCGAGCGGCGCGCAGTCCGCCGGCGCCGCAAGCGGGTTTGCCTCTCAGGTCGACCTCGCTGCTTTGTTCATCGAGCGTTCTGTCCGTCTCACCCGCCCGTCCGGAACAATCGCACTGCTGGTCCCAGCCAAACTCTGGCGATCGCTGGCGGGAGGCGGAGTCAGAGAGTTTCTCCTGCGCCATACGCGACTCACCCAGATCCACGACCTGACCGATTCACCACAGGTGTTCGATGCCGTGGTCTATCCATCGCTGGTTGTAGCCACGGTGAACCCGGTTGTGCCGCGCCGTTTGCCAGGGATCAGCCAGTCGCGGGAAACGGTGACCATGCCCGCCGGCAGCGCCGATCCCATGGGATCCCATACGTTTTCGATCCCGCTCGACAGAAAATCTTCCCATCGCATCGAATGTCCGGGCGGCAGCGCGTATGTCCATCGCCGCTCTGTAGTCGCAACATGGTCGTTCGACCCGGCGGGACTTGCCTTCGATCCATCGCCTGGAAGCCCGTGGCTGCTGCTGCCACCGGAGGTTCGTACAGCATTCAACCTGCTAGCCGCAGCCGGCATTCCCTTGAGCGAAAGCATCATCGGCCGTCCGTTGCTCGGAGTCAAAACGGGGTGCAATGAAGCATTCGTGGTCGAGCTGGTCGACGAGAGCTGCATCGATGGAGTGTCGATCGTAAAGTCGGCGGGGCGGTCCGGTGAGATCGAGAGCACCCTGCTTCGCCCGCTCGCGCGAGGCGACTCGGTTGTGCCATGGAAAACAGTGCCGGCCGGTTCCCGGATCGTCTGGACGCATGGCGACGACGGGCTGGCACTCCGTCAGCTCCCCTCACATGCCCGCAAATGGCTGGGAAGCTGGCGGCGCCGGTTGGAGGATCGCAGCGACGCGTCCGGCAGGGAACGGTGGTGGATGCTGTTTCGCACGGAAAGCGCAAGCGCGGAAGCCCCGCGCGTCTTCTGGTCTGATATCGGAAAGATACCGCGCGCGGTTGCGATTCCTGCCGGCGATCCAGTAGTGGCGCTCAACACCTGCTACGTCGCGCGATGTCGCGACATGACCGATGCACACACTCTCGCAACGCTGCTGAACTCGCCGGTCACGGCCGCGTGGCTGAATGCCATCGCCGAACCCGCGCGCGGTGGCTACAATCGCTATTTAGGGTGGACAGTGGCTCTACTTCCTGCACCAAAGGACTGGTCGCGCGCGCGCGGGATCCTCGCTCCTATTGGCGCAGCTGCTGCTGGTGGACAACCGCCTCCGCTGCACGAGCTCGTTTCAGCTACCCTCGATGCCTACGGAGTCAGCCATGCGGAAGTGGAAGCGCTGATGACATGGAGCGTTCGATAAGCGCTACTTCGGGAACATTGCGCGTCGCCACTCCTGACGCAGTCCGATCATTCATATCCCGATGGTGGCTGGGCGATGCAACCTGCACCGCATCGAACTCTCACGAAATCGCCCTCGGCGAAATTACGCTGCGACCACACCAACAGTCGGCCGTCGCACGTCTTGCAGCCGCAATCAAGGAGTTTGGCGGTGCACTACTGGGTGACGAAGTCGGAACCGGTAAAACGTTCATTGCCCTCGCGGTAGCGCGGCATGCCCGGAGCATACTTGTTGTAGCTCCTGCATCGCTGGAGGATATGTGGCGCCAGTCCGCGCAACGCGCGGGAATTGCAGTGGCCTTTACATCATTCGAGCTGTTGAGCAGGAGGCGACGACCCCACGAAAACTGCGCCTTCCTCATCGTCGACGAGGCGCACCATGCTCGCAACCCGTCGACTGCCAGATACCGGGAGCTGTCAGCGCTGGCCTCCAACACACCTACCCTGCTTCTATCAGCCACGCCTGTTCATAACCGATCGAGCGATCTGCCGGTGCTGCTTGCACTGTTTCTCGGCTCTCGAGCCGGATCGCTGAGCGATCCCGAAATCTCCCGATGCATCATTCGTCGTGAGCGTGAGACTGTCGGTGAGGGGCAGGCAATTCCGGTTGCTGAAGCGGCCGAGTGGGTGCATGTGACGCGGGATGATGCTTTGCCGGCGGCTGTGTTGGCCCTGCCGCCGCCACTGCCTCCACGCGACGGCGGGGACGGGGGCGTGTTGATCGCCAGATCGCTCATCAGGCAATGGTCGTCAAGCGAATCAGCTCTGCTGGGAGGGCTGAGGCGCCGCCTTCAGAAAACTGCCGCGCTGATTGCCAGCCTGGAATGCGGCGTATTTCCCTCTGACGCTGAGTTGCGTGCATGGGTCGCAGGCGAAGATTCGATGCAGCTCGCATTTCCGGAGCTGATCGCGCCGCCCACTCGCTCAGCAGCAGAATACCTCGGCATGGCGCGGGCGCATCGCGAGGGGCTGCTCGAGATCTTCCGAAGCAGGGATCACACGCGGCAAGCTGACCAGGAGCGCGCTTCGGCGCTCCTGCGGATCGCGAAACGGCACGAAGGGGTCAAGATCGTCGCGTTCTCGCAGTACTCCGATACGGTCAACGGATTGTTTCGGTCGCTTGCAGGGCGCGGTCGGTCGGCGGCGCTTACAGCGCGAGGCGCAAGAGTAGCGGGCGGAACGATGTCGCGGCGGGAAACTCTCGACTGTTTCGCCCCGCGCGCTCGACGTGCATCACCACCGAGCCCCGCTGAGCAGATATCGCTGCTCCTCACTACGGATATCCTCAGCGAGGGTGTGAATCTTCAGGACGCCGGAGTAGTGGTGCATCTGGATATTCCCTGGACACCGGCGAGGCTGGTGCAGCGCACTGGCCGAATCGTGCGCCTGGAATCGGAGCATCGACGCGTGTGGTCCTATGTATTCAAACCTCCTGCGAGTGCCGAGGCTCTGTTGCAATTCGAGCAGATCATCGCGGACAAACTCACCATCGCGCAAGCCAGCATCGGAGGCGATTATCACGTGCTTCCCCCGTTTGCAGACCTGCAGGCGTACGGCGGGGCTGCCGCATCGCCGCCTTGCGCGCCCGTAGTTACCGGTACCGGGGAGACAAATCGCGGGCTCCGGGAATCTGCCCGCACTGAGGTCAAATCAGGTGGGGTTGCGGCGCCAGCAGCGGCGGAGGCGATTCGTCGCGCTATGGCGACATGGCAAGGTGGTGATCCTGATTCGCAATGCCAATCCGCTCATCTGCCGCTTTCGACGACCGGCTTTCTAACGGCCGTCGCCGCTAAACGCGAAGGCTTTCTCGCGGCGTGTGTCCTGAACGGGCGGAAGGTGTTGTTGACATCGAACGACGGGCATGCCACCGGGGATCTTAATGCAGTATGCGAAACAGTGACAGTGACGCAGATAATCGGCAGCGTCGAGCCTGTATCCCGGATCGCATTGCGCGCCGCGCTGTTTGCTCTGCACTCGCATTTCCGCGCAGTCGATGCGATGCGTGGTATCACGCCCGGCGCCGTTTCGGTGACGCAGGCGCGACGCGCTTTGCTGAGACGAATAGCTACTGTTTCCATTCGTGCGCAGCCTCATCTGCGAGGTCGGGCTGCTGCCGCCGCAGATCGTTCTCGCGCCGTGGTGCTCGCGACGTACGGAATTGAGGCAGAGCGAGCGCTTTGCCAGTTGGCGTCGTCAAAGGTGAATGATGAAGACTGGCTTGAATCCATCGAAGCTTTCGGCGCGGAGTACTCCCTCGCTGCGTCCGAGGATGAGTCAGATGGCTCGTCCATCGCAGCGTTAATTCTGTATCAGTGCAGCCGGGATACGTGATTTGGTTGACAGCGGAAACCAATCGCTGACGGTCGATGGCCACATCGAATTTATGGTTCGCGCCAAGGCAGGAATTACCTGCCCAGACTCCACAGACGAGGAGGAAGGATGCGAACCATCTGGAAACGCGCAACGTATGTCGCAGTGATTACCGGAGGAATTGCAGTGGCGGCGGTGAGCTGCACGGACACGGCGACTTCACCGCGGAAGTCCGACGTAAATCACAGCGTGAAGCCCGCCATCAACGGCAAGGTGAATGAGCTCCGGGCAAAGTATGGCTGGCCGGGAGACTACCATACGCGCGCGCTCGAGTACGCCTTCAGCCAGCTCATGAAGCAAAACGCCAGATCGCTCTCGCCAGCGGCCAAGTGCCGCCTGGCTGAAGCAGCACTCAGGGATTTCAACAAGGCGTACCGAAAGGATGGACAGCCGATGCCTTTTGCGGACGTTTCCTTCGCCGGCACCGCCTGCAACAGGGGAGCGAAGCAGCAGATCGTCGAACCGTCCGGAGTTCCGGGAGTTCTCCGCAAGAACGAAATCTCGGCTGACGCCAGCGCGCTTCTCGCTCAGGTCGATGCCGCAGTCGATAATAACGAGTCGGTGGAGGCGATTCGCTCGGCCATCTACTCCATCCAGGGCACCGCCGCGTTCAATCTCCAGGAGCTGGAGGCAGGTGCAGTGATCTCCGCCGGCGAGGTTGCCATCAGCTCGGTCGACTACTGGGATGCCAATCAGGATGAGTGGCAATCGGGGGGGATTGGCGGAAACAACGACGGTCCAATTGCCTACGCTCGCAACGGCTACCCTACCGTCCCCTCTAAGATTGTGGTTGGTGCATCGGGCACGGAAGTCCGTCTCGGACTGACCCAGCGGGAGAAGCGAATCATCAAGGCGGATATCGGTGCGTTTATCGGGACGATCGTGTACGAATGGTTTCTGGGCCCAATCGGCTTGAGCAATGCTGCTGGGCGAGCTGCGGCTGCCTCGATTGCTGCGGGGATTCTGCCTTACTGAGCAGGACATCCGCGACATTCCGGACGAGCGCCACGGTAGCAACCGACGTGATTGCGCCACTCCGGCAACAACCAGACATGATCGCGCCACCCCTATGGTTGAGCGCTCCGGCCCCGCCGGGGCGCTCAACTGTGCTCAGCGCGCTCTTATTAACAAGAGCCCCGCACGTCCACGGGTTACATCACCTGTCTGGTACTACGCTCTTCGTATATTCCGGATGGCATCACTACAATCGGACCGCTTCCACCCTAACCGGTGCTCACCGCTCTATTCGGAATCCCACTTGCAGTCGCAACGGTGCCGCCCGCCTGCGCGGCGCGCCGAATAGCGATGTCGGATCCTTGCTGACCGCATCGTTAACGCTAAGGTTGCGTTGCACAATCGCATCGGACGCAAGCGCGTTGAACACGTCTCCGCTAATCACGTAACTCAAGCCTCCGGCGGTGAAGCGCTTTTCACCTCGCAAGTCAACCGTCGCGTACGAAGGATATTTCCGGGCTCCTCTTTCCTCGATGAGAATGCTCTGGCCCAGCACTCCGGCAAACAGCGAGTCCTCGAGCATGCTGCGGTCGGACAGGAGGAATTGATACCGCGGCGTAATCTGGAAGCCCGGCGTTATATATTCGCCGAGGGTGAAGGTCGTGAACAGGCCGCCGCGGATTCCCCACGGAAGCTGCCCCGTCAACCACGCCTTCGTATCGAAAGCAGGGATGCCCCCCAGCCGTCCATCGGTATTGATTCCTTCGTTTCGGCGCACTCCAGGGCCGGCGGTGAACCCCGAGCGGGTCGTCGCGAAACCCGTAAGGCCCTCGACATTTCCGCGAATGTCCGTGAACGTTGCCGAAGCGAACGCGCTCCAGGTCTGCTGTTCCGTTCGCACAGACGCGGACAGCTGATTGGTGCGGCGCCTCGCGCCGGGCAGGGTCGTGAGCGCGATGTCCGGCTCGAACTTGAGCCGGTCGATATCCGCGAATGAGAAACCCGTGAGCGGAGGCTGGGACCGGAAAAATCCGTCGCGCCTGCGGATGAGCGCCCGAACCAGGTCGTAGTTCGAAATCCACACCTGTGGCAGAACGAGCGGGTTCCCGAACTGGTCGAAGATTGGCTGCTGCGTGACTCGGTCGCGCACTGCCACATTCGGGAGCAAGCTGTAGTTCTGATCAAGATTGCGATCTACCAATCCGACGATGTCCTTGTTGACTCTGTTGGCGAAGGAAACCTCGACTTTCCATCTTTGACCGAGCTCCTTCTCGATCGACAGCACCGTCTGGCGAACATAGGGCTGTCGAAAGTTCTCCACCGACCCCGCCTCGTTCAGGATCGTCTCGAGGTAGGTGGGAGAAAAACCTGTAAACGTGTCGAGCCGCGCGTCGCGTTGAGCCGGCGTGAACGTGGTTCGGCTATCACCGATTGGCGGACCCTGAAAATAGAAATGCTCGTTGGTGTAGGAGTTACTACCTGCTGCCCTGTCGAAGAAAAGTGAGCTCATCGACTGATGATATGTCCCCAAGTGTGCCTTCACGACGAAGTCATTCCGGCCGGTCAGGTCCCAGATCATTCCGATTCTACCATCCGGCCTCGCGTCGCTCGCTGCCAGAAATTTCGCTTGCGACCTGTCGCCGGCCAGCCATCCCTTCCAGCGTCCAACCCTCACTCCGGGCGTGATTGTGAAATTCGGACGGATGCTCAGATAATTCTGAAAAAACAATCCGAGATCCTCGATCTCGGAATCGATGTCGACCTCGCCGCCCCACTCGTTGGCCGCATCGACCCAGCTTGCAGCATCGAGGGGATTGACCGTCCCCGTTGCCGGATTCACGTACGGCAGCCACGTCATCCCGCCATTCCGCGTACGCGCTTTCTTCCAGAAGCCTCGTGTGTATTCACCCCCGACGACGAGCCGGTTCACTCCGCCAAACGCAGCATGCTCTTTCCGGTAAGTGAGATTCCCGCCGAGACTGCGTGGCGCCGTCCTTTCGCTGAAGATGGCGTTTTGAAAGACGGGTTGACGTCCGGCGGAGAAAACCTGCACCGCGGGTACGCTGTCACCGGCGTATCCCACCGTGCTCTGGCTCGAGGTGAACCCGGCCAGCTTTGCATCGAGCGAGCTGGTCAAACCCGTCCTCGCCCAGATGGCCTCATAGAACGTCGTTGGTGATCTGACCCTGTTCGACGCGGCGGGGTCATCGATGCCATCGAGATTCGCGTGCTCGGCTCTGTTGCTGGTGTGACCGACGAGCGCGTCGAGGCGATCGAGCGGACCTGGCCTCAGGGTCAGCTTGCCGATTCCGCGAAGATCCCGGAATTGCTGCTCCACAGGCCTCACATCATCCGGAATTACCGTCAGCAGCTGCGGCACCTGAACATTCCGATCGGTAACGATTGCACCCAGAAAATAAAAGAGCCGGTCGCGCACGATCGGGCCCCGCATGTCGCCGCTGAACTCGCGCCTCATGGATTGCTCGGCGCCTTCTTCATTCGGCAGGATGTTCGAATCAGTCAGCCGGGGTGAGATATAGTGGGAGCGAAGCGCGCCGCGCCAAACGTTCGATCCGGTTTTCGTGATGGCATTTATGATTGCGCCCTGGAACGCCCCATGCTCGGCGCCTGCTCCCAGCCCTCGTAACTCGAGGGATTCGATCCAGTCGATGCTCGGTGCGAGGAAATCTCCGCCGATCCCCGGATGGTTCACGGCAACGCCGTCAAGTTGGTAGTTGTTCGCTGCCTCACCCGCCCCGCCCCATACGAACCCATTACGCACGCCCGGTACCAGCTCGACAAGCGAAGCAGCCGTGCGACCCATCGGGACCAGCGCAACGTCGGCAACTTCGATGCGGCGCGTTAGTTCACTCGTGGCGACATCGATAGAGGTAGGACTGGAACGGACCTCGACTGTCGAGAGCAGGGTTGGCGATGCGCTGAGCGTGACGCGGATCTCGGCGGTTTGTCCCGCCATGACGCGCAGGAAGTGCAGCTGCGCCACCCGGTGGCCAATACGACGCGCAGTCACGCGGTACAGTCCGGGGTTCAACCCTCCAACACGGAACCCGCCTCGCTCATCGGTAACCGCCGTGTGCGTTTCGCCGCTGTCGTTACGTTCGACCGAAACAGTGACATCTGCCAGTGGTGTACCGGCTTCGCTTACGGCCGCACCCGACACCGTTCCGGTTGCCTGCCTGCCCTGCGCTGCAAGGGGGCAGGACATGAATGCGATCGCAGACGCGCAGACGAGCGTGCGACGGCGGGCAGACCAGAGGTGGATCATCGCACTAGCTGTCTGCGTTTTCGAGATGGCTATGCCTCCACGGACGGCGACCGGCTGGCCGCATCCCCAACTTGTGGTGATGCGACAGATGTCGCAATTACCAGCCGCGATCAGCTCCGGCGCTGTTCATCCAGGGCCGCGCGTGCGACACCCTGAAGCATTCCCTTGAACACCAGTTGATGCAGTGGATACAGCGCATACCAGTACGCTATCCCGACCTTCCCCACTGGGTCGAAAGTCGCGGTTTGCCGAATGATCGCTGACGAACCCTCGCCGGTAACCTCGAATTCGAGCCATGCTCGCCCCGGCAGTTTCATTTCCGCCACGAGCCTCAGGAGCCGGTCAGGCACTATCGATTCAACGCGCCAGAAATCGAGTGTATCGCCGACGCGAAGCGTAGTGGGAGAAGCACGTCCTCGCCTCATCCCTGCCCCGCCGGCGACAAGATCGAGCAACCCGCGCACGTCCCAGAGCCAGTTCCACGCATACCATCCGGTGTCGCCTCCAATGCGCTGGATAGGCCTGAACGCCATTTGCGGTGTGGTGGCCACGCTCACCGTGCGGGAGTCAATGAGCTGTGGTTCAAACTGTACTCCATCCCACGAGCGCGATTCCCCTGCTGATGACCGTGCGTCTGACCAGCGCGTCACCAGATGCTGGGCTTCCTCGCCGGCAAGCGCGCGATGAATGGCATCGTTTACCCCAACCGGACGTATGGCGAAGGTCGTGAGCGCCGCCTCATCGCGAACCACTGTCGTGTGAACGATGCTCTCGATCAGTTTTCTTCCGATACGCGCATACAAAGGTGTGACGAGCCCGAGCCACAGACTCGACAGGAACGGAGTAAGAACCGGAACCGGCAGCATCCGAAAACGTTTACCGCGCTGGCGCGCATATACGCGCATGATTTCCGCATACGAGACCTGATCGGCACCGCCAATCTCGTAAACGCGGTATTGCGCGATGGGCAGCTCAAGCGCCGCAACGAGATATTCCAGCACATCGTCGATAGCGATCGGCTGCGCCGGGACGTTCACCCATTTCGGTGTGATCATGATCGGCAGGCGCTCAACCAGCGAGCGAATCATTTCAAACGACAGGCTGCCGGAACCGATGATGATCGACGCGCGAAACTCGAGCACGGGCACGCCGGACTTGCGCAGGATATCTCCTACCTCCTGGCGACTGCGGAGATGGGGCGACAGCACCTCGTCCTCCCTGCCCAGGCCTCCCAGATAAACAATCCGTTTCACACCCGCACTCATCGCTGCTTCGCCAAAGTTCAGCGCAGCCTGCCGGTCGGCCACTTCAAACGACCCACTCGAACCCATGGAGTGGATGAGATAGTAAGCCACCCCAACCCCACGCATCGCAGAATTGAGACTCGCCCGGTCGAGGACATCGCCCGCTACTACTTCTGTCGGAGAGATCGCCTTTTGCCCAAGAACTTCAGGACGGCGCGCGAGGCAGCGCACCTTATGACCATCCTCCTGCAGTCGTTGCAGAAGACGGCCGCCGACGTAACCGGTTGCTCCGGTGAGGAGTATCATCGGGCTGTTCGCATCTGTCGTTCGCCTCGGCGTCATTGGCTCGCCCCGGCTTTCTGTATCAATGGTCGCGAGTCCCGGACACCGTCGGTCAATGCCCCTTGATTGCGTGAGGCCGGTACGCGGCCTCGAGCCGGCCGACCTGTTCGTTGCTGAGGGTCAACTCCAGGGCTCTCGCCGCCGTATCGAGATGTTCGACCCTGGTCGCGCCAATGATTGGCGCCACAACCCCCGGACGCGATAACAGCCACGCGAGCGCTACCTCGCCCGGCTGCGCACCAATCTCTTCGGCCACGGCCTGGTTTGCTTCAATGACTTCCGAGTCGCCCGGCGAATCGTACAGACCCACCGCGTATTGATCATTCTCGGCCCGCATCGTTCCACCAGCGTCAGCCGGCCCGGTGCGCGCGAGGCGTCCGCGCGCCAGCGGCGACCACGGGATCACACCCACTCCGTCCTCGATGCAGAGCGGAATCATTTCTCTTTCCTCCTCGCGATACATGAGGTTGTAATGATTCTGCATCGATACGAAACGAGCCCAACCGTTACGCTCGGAAACCGACAGTGCCCTGGCCATCTGCCATGCGTAACCTGAGCTCGCCCCGATGTACCGTACCTTCCCCTGCTGAACCAGATGCTGCAGCGCGCCGAGGGTCTCCTCGATGGGCGCTGTTCCTTCGAACCGATGAATCTGGTACAGGTCGATAGTCTCAACGCCCAGTCGTCGAAGGCTCGCCTCGCAGCCCTGAACAATGTGTTTTCGCGAAAGCCCTTCCAGGTTTGGCCCTTTCCCCATCGGGAAATGAACCTTGGTGGCAAGCACGATCTCCTCCGTGTTCGCCATCTCGCGCAATGCTTTGCCGGTTACTTCTTCGCTTACTCCCAGGGAGTACATGTCCGCGGTATCGAAGAAGTTTATTCCAAGGTCGAGAGCCTTACGGTAAAACGGTCTTGCCTCGGCTTCATCCAGTATCCAGGGGCGCCATTTCGAGCTTCCGTAGCTCATGCAGCCGAGGCATATGCGCGAAACGGTGAGACCGCTTCGACCAAGTTGTGCGTATTGCATCGTACCCCCCCGTCCGGATTTTCGATTGTCGCTTCGCTGCAACAATCTCGTAGCTTGTGTTGTCGCTGCACAGCACGCAGACCAGCAGCCCCGAATGCATGATAAATCAGCGCACTCTTGAAAGGACATTGCGATGACCTCGCGACCCACTGCCGATTTACGATCCGCCAGCACTTCGGAAAGTGTTATCCGCGAGGACCGGTTGCCGCGCAGCCTTGGGGTGTGGAGCGCGGCGGCAGCGGCGGTAGGCCTGACAATTGGCAGCGGCATCTTCCGCGTTCCAAGCACCGTGGCCGCAGAGTCGGGGAGCGTCGGCGCAGCGATTCTCGTCTGGGTGCTTGGCGGTGTAATCACCCTCTGCGGCGCGCTGACCCTCGCCGAGCTCGCGGCAATGTTCCCGCGCGCGGGTGGATTGTACGTGTACCTGCGCGAAGCATACGGCCCACTCGCTGCTTTCCTCTTCGGCTGGTCCTGGTTTTTCATCCGCTCGGCAGCCTCGGCAGGAACTGCGCTGATTTTCGTTGCCTACCTGCGGACCTTCGTGCCACTGGAAGACGGACAGGGGCGAATGGTGGCGGTAGCGCTGATTATTCTGGTCGGATTGGCGAATTACCGCTCGGTACGGCTGGGCGCCGCCATTCAGAACGCGTCGACGCTGGCGAAGGTCGTCGCGCTTCTAGTTCTGGCGGTGGCGATTTTCGCGCTCGGCGATGCACAGGCAGGTGCGCTCGCGACGGCACCCTCGTTATCACCGTGGAGCTCCGGCGGTTTCGGTGTCGCGCTCATCGCGGCGCTTTTCGCGTATGACGGATGGATTGCGGCCACGCTCGTTGCGGGGGAAATCCGCGATCCCGAACGCGCCCTTCCACGGGCACTGGGTGGGGCCGCGGTAGTCATCGTGATCGCATATCTCTCCATTAACTTGGCGTATCTGTATGCTCTTCCTCTCGCGGATATGGCAGCGTCGAAGGCCGTCGCCGCTGACGCAATGACTCGCGTGGCCGGCGCAGGTGGTGCGGCGCTGGTCGCGGCCCTCGTGATGCTCTCGACATTTGGCGGACTCAACGCCGGGATCATGACCGGCCCCCGCGTGTTCTACGCGATGGCTGAAGATCGGCTGTTTTTCCGCAGCGTTGCCGCAATTCATCCGCGTTACCAGACACCACATGTTGCAACCGCGGTAATCGTCGCGCTTACGGTACTCAACGCTTCGGTAAGGACATTTGAGCAGCTCGCCGAGGCGTTCGTTCTCCTGCTCTATCCGTTCATTGCGATGACTGTAGCCGCAGTGTTCGTGCTTCGCCGACGGCGTCCAGAGCTTCACCGGCCTTATCGCACCGCCGGTTATCCAGTTATCCCCGCAATCTTCCTGATTGGCGTATCAGTAATGATGGCGAATGCGCTAATCAAGCGACCCTCGGCGACTTTGCTCAGCGCAGGGATTGTAGCGGCAGGTTTGCCGGTCTATCTGATCTGGCGGAGTCAGAGGAACAGAACCGACGCCGGCTGAAGCAGCGAGCAACGCCTGGCGCTCCTCATGTGTCGCGACGATGTTTGTCGATCACCTTCGTTACCCAGTCGCATCACGTTAACCCATTCGCATCGATGAAGCTGTGGATCGATGCGGATGCAGCGCCGCGTGAGGTAAAGGAGGTCTGCTTCCGCGCGTCCGAGCGGCTGGGGCTCGAGACTGTGCTGGTCGCCAACCAGCGGGTTCAGCTTCCCGCCGGCTACGCGTCCCTCACGGCAATCCGCGTCGACGGCGGGCCTGACGTGGCCGACCTCTACATCGCAGAGCACGCCGAGGCGGGCGATGTCGCGGTCACGGCCGATATCCCGCTGGCTGCGCTGCTGGTGCCGAAGAGAGTTGTCGTGATCGACCCGCGAGGCGAGGAGTACACCGCGGAGAGCATCGGCGAGCGGCTCTCGGTAAGAAATTTCATGGACGGTCTTCGAAGTTCCGGCGTGGAGACCGGCGGCCACGCGCCCTACGGTTCGCGCGAAAAACAGGCGTTCGCCAACGCACTCGACCGGGCGCTGACGAGGGCACTCAGGCAGAGCTAGTCGGAATTACGAGAGCTTTCGCCGACCGAGCGCAGCTTTTGCATGGGGCGTGGGAAACAAACTCGCTGCCACTCCGCGAATGCGGTCGGGGCAGGGTCCCGGGCTGCGAGTCCAGCCTCTCTTTCCCCCGTCCATCCATGGCTAAAAAGAAAGCGCCGGCCCCGCCGGCTTCCCAATTACCGAAGAGCAGCAACTCGAAATCCGGATCGTCGGCTGCAAAAACTCCTTCCCGGAATACTTCGAGCAGTCCGTCGAATACCGCCCCGCCACCGCCCAACGACATGCTATCGGTGAAAGCCGCAGATACCGAAGCGATGGTCTCCCAGGTTACGCACAACACCAACAAGCCCGGCGAATTCGGCGCCGCGAATGCGGTCGCACCGCCCACTGGCTTCTCCGTGGAAGCACCGTCGCCGGTTGTTGGGAGCAGCACCGTCAGCGAAGCCAACGCGTCGGACAAGACTGGAACTGGCGATTCACCGGACGGTGTCAATCGGATGACAGGGCCGCTCGACCGCGTGCGGGTGGACAACAGCGGGCGCGCCCTCACCACCAATCAGGGCGTCGCCATCGGCGACAATCAGAATTCGCTCAAGGCAGGGCTTCGCGGGCCAACGCTGCTCGAGGATTTCATCCTTCGCGAAAAAATCACCCACTTCGACCACGAGCGAATTCCGGAGCGCATCGTTCACGCTCGCGGCTCTGGCGCGCATGGTGTGTTCGAATGCTACGAGCCGCTCACTGACATCACGCGCGCGGCTCCTTTCAAAGAAGCGGGCAAGCAGACACCGGTGTTTGTGCGCTTCTCCACTGTCGCCGGGGAACGTGGCTCGGTCGATACCGCGCGCGACGTAAGAGGATTTGCCGTCAAATTCTACACGGACGAAGGCAACTGGGATCTCGTGGGAAACAATATCCCTGTTTTTTTCATTCAGGACGCAATGAAGTTTCCGGACCTCATTCACGCGGTGAAGCCTGAACCTCACCACGGCATGCCGCAGGCAGCGTCAGCCCACGACACGTTCTGGGATTTTATCTCACTGATGCCAGAGTCGACACACATGATCATGTGGGCGATGTCGGATCGCGGTCTTCCCCGCAGCTACCGCATGATGCAGGGGTTCGGAGTTCACAGCTACCGCTTTGTAAACGAGGCGGGCGAATCGGTCTTCGTGAAGTTCCACTGGAAGCCGAAGCAGGGAACGCATTCACTGGTATGGGACGAAGCCGCAAAAATAATGGGCGCCGACCCGGATTTTCACCGCCGCGATCTTTGGGAGGCAATCGAGGCTGGCGAGTACCCGGAATGGGAGCTCGGACTCCAGATCTTTACCGAAGAAGAGTCTGAACGATTCAGCTTCGACATTCTTGATGCGACCAAAATCATACCGGAGGAGCTCGTGCCGGTCAGGCCCGTTGGCCGCATGACTCTGAATCGCAACCCCGACAACTTCTTTGCCGAAACGGAGCAGGTTGCGTTCTGCACGGCGCATGTGGTGCCCGGTATCGACTTCTCCAACGATCCCCTGCTCGCCGGACGAATCCACTCCTACGTCGACACTCAGATCTCGCGACTTGGCGGGCCGAACTTCCACGAGATTCCGATCAACGCTCCTGTTGCGGCCGTCCACAACAATCAGCGCGACGGCATGCATCGCCAGTCAATCGCGCGCGGACGCGTTTCTTACGAGCCCAATTCGCTTGGCGGCGGCTGTCCTTTTCAGGCAGGCGCCAAAGGCTTCGTGTCGTTCCCGCAGCCGGTGCAGGAAGACAAACTGCGTGGCAAACCTGAAAAATTCGCCGAGCATTACGCGCAGGCGACGCTTTTCTACAACAGCCAGACCGATTGGGAAAAGCAGCACATTGTTGGCGCATTGCGGTTCGAGCTGAGCAAGCTCACGGTTCCAGCAATCCGCGTGCGGATGGTTGCATCGCTGCGAAACGTGGACGAGGATCTGGCAGCACAGGTCGCGAAAGGACTTGGCATCGATCTCCCGGATCCATTGCCACGTGTACTCGAGAACCCGCCGAAGCCAGAGGTCACCGAGTCACCGGCATTGTCTCTGACAGCGCTGCCGGGTGAAGTTGGTATCCGCACGCGAAAGGTTGCCATTCTCATTGCGAATGGCGTCGACGGCGACTCATTGAAGTCGCTGCATTCCTCCCTCACCAACGCCGGCGCGGTACCGCGTTTTGTGGGCCCGCGACTTGGCACTTATTCCACGACAAGCGGTGGCACTCTCGAGGCCGATGCGTCGATGGAAAATTCTCCAGCTGTACTGTTCGACGGTCTCATCCTTCCCGACGGAGAGGCTGGGGTACGGGCGCTCGCTTCGGACGGTCACACGATGGAGTTCGTGACCAACCAGTACCGGCACGCCAAGACGATTCTCGCGCTCGGGGCGTCGCGCACATTGCTCGAAAAAGCCGGCATTGCCGGCGCTAAAGATGGCGCAAAGGCCGACCCAGGTCTGCTCATCGTCCCCGGCGCCACCGGCAGCACCGCCGACAAGTTCATCGCCGCGCTCACCAGACATCGCCATCCCGAGCGCGAGAGCGATCCGCCGATGGTGTGACGCTGGGGGCCATTCTATTCACCGCAACGCTGCGCAAGCCACTGGTTTGCGCAGCGTTGGTGTATTCGGTATCAGCTGCCCGTCACACGCCGCCTTCCGATTGCGAGGCGCGCTTTCGTTCTACGTCATTGGAAAATATTTGATGACATAAAACATGATCCCTTGCGGTGAGCTTACGCCGGCCATGCGTCCCACGCCATCGATATCCATCAATGGCATGAAGACACTCCCCCCCAGCTCAGTTACCCTCTCCGCAGTCTTGTCGGGATCGTCAACCGTGAAATAAGTCGCCCAGTGCGGGGGCATTTCCCCCATTTCGCGCGTCAGCGGAAACATGCCTGCCACCGGTTCGCTACCGAGGCTGAAGGTCGTGTACTTGAAACCCGGCATCTGCTGGTCCTCGGACGTCCAGCCAAAGAGCTCACTGTAGAACTCCCGCGCGCGTCCGGCGTCCGTCGTCAGCGTCTCGAACCAGCTTGGAGCGCCGTGCTGCGTGCTGTCTCCGTCCATCCCTGGCTGATTCTTCGCCTCCCACAGATCGATGGCGGCACCGTTCGGATCAACGCATCCGACCATTCGCCCGTTCTCCATGATGTCCATCGGCGGATTCGCGGTTCCGCCGAGCGCCGTCACTTTTTTAACCATGTCGTCGGCGCTGTCGATCTTCACCATGACACCGATTGCGGGCGGCGTTCCCGGCGGCGTCATGGGGCTTTCGAGGTCCCACAACCCTCCGATATTATGCCCATTCATCTGGATGATGTTGCCGGAGTCCATGCCCGGAACGTCGGTGTAGGTCCAGCCAAGGAGCTTGCTGAAAAACTCTCGTGCCTGCGGCGGCTGCGGCGTGAGCATGTTGATCCAGCAGAATTCACCCGTTTTCCGTATTCCCGTCGCCATCGTAACCTTCTCCGTTGGAATATTGTGAGAGACCGCAGATAATTTTACGACATAAGGAGTTGTCTGCTCAGATCTTTCGCCGGCTCAGGTCTCGAAGGAGAACCCGGGCCGCGTTTCGCCCCGAGGCGCCCATGATGCCGCCTCCCGGATGAGTGCTTGCGCCGGTGAGATAGAGACCCCCTAGATGAGTACGATAGCCGGACATACCGGCAAACGGACGCAGCGAGAACATCTGACTGACACTCATCTCCAGGTGCATAACGTTGCCGCGGTGCAACCCCAGCTCACGCTCCAGCCAGAGCGGATGCTGGAATAGCGAGCCGACGACTCGCTCACGGGTTCCCGGGGCATAACGCTCGTAGGCGGTCAGAATCCGGTCGGCAATGACAGGGCCGATCTCATCCCAGTTTCCGCTCGCGAGCTCGTACGGAAAATATTGAGCCCACAGCCACAGCACTTCGCCTCCGGGCGGGGCGAGAGAATCGTCTACCGCTGAGAACGTCATTGCTACAATCGGCGGTTCAGCTGCGGGCTCGCCGCGCAGATAGTCGCCATATGCGGTCATCAGTTGCAGACGATTCTCGCATAACAACTGGAGCGCAACGCGCGCCTCGGCGCCCGGATGCGCTGTGTATGATACTGGCCCGCTCAGTGCGAGTCGCAGTACAGCGCCGAACCCATTTCCGGCGCGCATGCCCAACGCTCCCGGTGGCCGATGTGCCTCGGGCAAAAGGCGCCCGAAAGTCTCCATCGCGTGAGTCCCCGAAATCACCGCACGCGACGTGTAAATGGTGCCCGCAACGCGCACACCCACGGCTCGCCCGCCCTCGACAAGAATCTCGTCCACATGCGCGGAGACATGCACTTCACCTCCGTTGGATTGCAGTTTTCTGCGAAGTGCTTCGCTCAGCATTCCCGAGCCCCCGCGCGGTCGGGCGATACCCCCTTCATGATAGAGTGGCTGCCACAACAGGAACGGCGCCGAGAGCGGCTCGGTTGGTGGCGGACCGGACTGCGCCGCCATCCACACCAGCGGCGCCTTTACTTTTTCTTCGGAGAAGTAGCTGTCCGCCACTTCACCATACGGGCGCAGGATCGTCCCGAGTGCGCGTTGCCAGTCGTTGCGAAGAGCGCGGTTGAATACAAATCGCTTCCCCAGTTCAAGCGGACCCGGCGGGCTGAGAAATGCTTCCTTGACAAGGCCTGCGAAGGGCCGCCAGTCATCGATAAAACGTTTGTAGGCTTCACCCTGCGATGGGAATTTCGCTTCGAGCTCCGCAACCGTGCGATCCTCATCACGGTAGATGAACATTGAGTCTCCATCAAGAAACGGAGCGAAGAACAGCGGGTCCAGTTCGAGGTATTGAAGCCCGAAGCGTTCGAGGCCGAGCTCCTCGACAATCGGCGTGAGGCGGATAAGGATGTGCGCGCTGCCGCCAAGATCGAACTGATAACCGGGGATGACTTCTTTTGTCGATACAGCGCCGCCCACCTGATCCCTCCGTTCGAACACAGCGACACTGTAACCGGCTTGCGCGACGTAGCAGGCAGTGACGAGCGCATTGTGACCGGCACCCACGACTATTACGTCGTAGTCAGGCATCGACGCGGCCGCGTACTCGCGCTGGCGGAGCGATGAACAGGATCAGGCCCTGGACTACAAGGATGTTGGTGACGAGAAAAAAAACCGCTTCCTCAATTGGCAGGCCGAACAGTTCAAGTCCGAAGCTGTGAGCATCCGAGATGCGCCAGATTCCAGCACGGATCGCGATCGCATCCGCTACGGACAGGTATAAAGTCGGAATGGCCACGCCGAGTAAGGCGGTTCGTCGATACGTGAATATCCGATGTCCGGCGTATGCCCATTGCGCGGCAAGGATGGGAGCGGCCCAGACGAGAATGAGACCGAGGTAGGTGCCTTCTGGACGCGTGAGACAAAATGCGCCAGCGACGGCGGCGGTGGCATAGGAGAGAGCGCCGGCAATCCGGACGCGATTTCCGAAACCCGGCACAGCCTGTTTTACGTGAGCCCGCCCTTCCCTTCCCATCAAATGATAAAGCCAGCAACCCGTCAACAGCGGCTGCAGAATGAAAAAAAGGTATTCCTCCATCGGCACATAACCAACCACGCCGGCAACACGATCCGGATCGTAGGCCCATGCACCACGCCACACCAGATAGTTGTCCCACGGCGTTGCGTACAGAAAGGCGATCAGCGCGAGCAGCAACAGGAATCGCAGCGCCCGGCCGTCGACTTTGCGCCACGGTCGCCCCGCCGCGAGCAGTATCAACGGTGGAACGATGAAGTAGAAATGAAACTGCAGGTACGTCACGCACCTGCCATCAGTTGCCGGTGATTGCGATGATTGCACCCGGACGCGATGATGCGCCGCGCGGAGGGAGCGGCTCGGCGCTCGCGGGCCGTGGTACAATCCGCTCCAAAACCCGGGCTGACGAAAGCACCCCGGGCACTCCTCCGCCCGGATGTGTCCCCGCGCCAACAAAGTAAAGCCCCTCTACGTCGCCTGAGCGATTGTGGTAGCGAAAGTACGCCGACTGCGTGAGAATCGGCTCTGGACCGAAAGCAGAACCGTCGGCGGAGCGAAGAGTGTGTTCGAAATCGTGAGGCGTCATAAACGAAGTGGACACCAGCGAATCTGAAATGCCTGGGAGAACACGCGCTTCAAGCTCATCGACGATGCGCGCGAAATATCGATTGGCCTCTTTGCTCCAGTCGATACCGCTTTTGTTGTTTGGCACCGGCGACAGGACGTAAAACCCCTCGTGGCCCGGCGGCGCAAGCGAGGGATCGGTGCGTGTGGGCGCGTGAAGATACAACGAAAAATCGGCTGCCAGAATGCGCCGCCTGAAGACGTCGTCGAGTAAGTCCTTGTACCGGTTGCCGAGTACGATCGTATGGTGCGCGATATCCGGGTACTGCCGTGTGGCGCCGAAGTAGGCGACGAACAAACTCATTGATTGTCTGACGCGCGCCACGGATCGAGGCGCGTTTTTTTTGAGGTGTTGTGGCGAAATCAGGTGAGAGTATACGTGAGTGGGATCGGCGTTGCTGACCACGATGTCGCACGGAATCCACTCTCCGCTCTGAGTCTGAACGGCGCGAGCGGTGCCGTTCGCCACCTCGATCGCCGTCACTGCCGTATCGAGCCGCACTTCGACATCCAGCTCCGTGAGAAGTTGCACGAGTGCGGTAACCAGCGACGTCGTGCCACCCATCGCGAAATGCACGCCCCATTTCCGCTCCAGCCAGTGAATCAGGAGATAAATGGACGTTGTAGTGAATGGATTACCGCCTACGAGCAGCGGCTCAAAGCTAAATACTCTCCGCAGCCGGTCGTCTTTTATGTACCTCGACACCAGCCCATACACACTGCGGTAACTCTCCAGTCGCATCATTGCCGGGATGACGCGCATCATATCGACGGCCCGGTGAAAAGGCTGGTCCGCGAGCTGTGTATATCCGACATCGAAAATGCGCTCTGCGTGGGCCGCCAGCTTACGATAGCCGTCGACATCACCGGGGCTGATCGCGGCGATATTCTGAATCAACCTCTCCTCGTCCCCCACGTAATCGAACCGGCTCCCATCACGAAACAGCACGCGGTAAAAAGGGTCGACTGGAACGAGGGTGGCGTAATCGCTCAGGCTGCGGCCGGCCAGTACGAATAGTTCCTCGAGCAGGTACGGGGCAGTGATTACCGTTGGACCGGCGTCGAAGGTAAAGCCATCACGCCGGAATACACGTGCCCGTCCTCCAGGTTGGTCGAGAGCCTCGAGCACGGTTACCCGGTAGCCCATCACACGAAGACGTACTGCCGCCGCCAAGCCTCCAAATCCGCTTCCGATCACCACCGCATGCGCGGACACTACGCTACACCGGCCGCGTGCTCCAGGCGCAGCCGCCGAAGCTGATCGCGCAGCGCGCCCAGGTCGGGGAGCCACGTCACCCCCATTCGCGCAAGCTTTTCGGCCTGCCCCGATATCGCCTTCCCACCGAGGAGTATCGTGACGTTGCCTGGAAGTTGCTCGCGAAGACCTGAAAGCTCGGAAAACAGCGAATCGGCATCCGTTGAATGAATCACGCTCAGCGCCACGACGGTTGCCGATGCCCTTGTGACTGCCCTGGCAATGTCTTCCGCGGGAAGGTCGGCACCCAGGTACTCCACCCTCCATCCCTCTTCTGCCGCCACCACCCCACTCAGGAGCGCGCCCATTTCATGTCGCTGTCCGGTCGGCGTCGATGTCACGATCGTTGGACTGCCATCGTCGACTTCAAGCTGATCCATCACCCAGCCCAGCACCCTCTGCAGTGCAGCAGAGACAAGGTGCTCGTGCGCAGGAAAAATGCTTCCATCGTCCCAGAGTTCTCCCACGCGGTGAAGCAGTGGGACGACCAGAGCCTCGACGAAGCGCTCGCTCCCCATGATTACCAGAGACCGCATGAGCAACCCGTGAACCCGACCGCTGTCCATCAACTCGACAGCCTTCAAACACTCGGCCATCTGGCGCTTTGCTGCACCTTTGTCGGATCTCGCCCGCGTTTCGGGCTCGTCGCGCACCAGCTCCAGCAGCGTCTCTGTGGAAAGGTTGGCAACGCCGCCAATGCCATGGCCTGATTCGGTAACCCTCTTCAGCAGCCGCAGCTTGACGACGTCCGCATCGTCGTAGACGCGAATTCCGTCGTCCCGCCGCTTCGGAACCACAGCGCCATAGCGACGCTCCCATGCTCGCAGAACGTGCGCCGAAAGGCCCGTTTTCTCCACCACGGCGCCGATCGGAAAAAGCGGGCGCCCGCTTGATTCGTCCGCCAAAGCATGCCTCTTGCTGTAGAAGTGTTGTCTATTATAATTTGCACTCGCAGCCTTGACAACCCTTCGACGACGACCGAAATTGGTGCTCGCGTGTTTGACAGCGGTTGCACAACTGAAATAGATCGATGGGAGAGCCTGCGGCTTGCGCGACACGAGCGGAACGAGAACCTCGAGGGATCAGCGGAAGTCAGATTTGTGGAGCGAGAAAGCGCTTATCGCGCTCGCCGCCTTCACGGTTATGACGCTGCTGGGATTTTCGACATTTGGCCTCAACCCGGGTCTTATCAGACATGTGCCGGGTGCTGCGAGCATCTACTCGTACGCGTTTCGATTTTTTGCGGTCGCCCATGTCTGGCTTGCGTGGGGCGTCCTTGCGTTCTTCCTCACCCGCACCGTCGGAACGCGTTGGTTACCGTCTTTTTTCGTGCTTTATGCGATCAGTCTTGCAAGCGAGCTGTTGGGCACGGTAACTGGACTCCCTTTCGGCGAATACAGCTATAGCCCACTGCTCAACCCCATGTGGTTCGGGCATGTGCCGATTGTGATTCCCCTCAGCTGGTTTTTCATGGCCGTCCCTTCTTATGCGTTGGCGCAGTCGGTTCTGCCTGCTCCCGAGAGGAGGCGGGCTCGTGTTTTCCTGGGATCGGCTGCGTTGCTGAGCTGGGATCTGAGTCTCGATCCGGCAATGAGCTATGCAACTCAATACTGGGTCTGGGCGTCGAGCGGCGCCTATTACGGAATGCCGTGGCTCAATCTCTTCGGCTGGTACGTAACCGGCCTGGCACTGATGGCGGCCCTCGCATTACTGCGTGCGGATCGATGGATAGCGGCCCTGCCGATACGATGGATCACCGCGTTCTACCTCGCAAATCTCGCGCTGTCCCTGGGCATGAACGTCGCCGCGGGTCTGTGGGCGGCCGTCGGTGCTGCGCTCGTCGCGCTACTCGCTGCCTTCCTTGTCGGGCGATGGCTCGGTAACACGAGGCCTCGATCGATGGGTGCCGATACCAACGTTATCTCAACCGATCAGTCAACCCGGCTGGCGACCTGACCATGATTGCGACATTCATCCCTCAGATCGTAAGAAAGACGCAAACCGACGCGGGCCTGGCTCGTGGTGCGCTCCAGTCGATTGCCCAGTGGGCCGAATCGGAGGGAATGGCTGTCGCGCAGTTGGAGGGACAGCTCATCAGACCGGTGGTGGCATTGTCAGGCTGGCGTTCGCTCTCCGCCGCGCCGCCGCCAGCTGAGTTCTGGTTTGGCGCGATGGCGGTGCAGCTCGCGCACGAAGCATCGCTTCTTCACGACGATGTTGTGGACGGTGCGGCGGTGCGGCGAGGTATTCCGACCGTTGTTGCCACGCGCGGTGCAGCTGCTGCGCTCGTGCAGGGGGATCATCTTCTCACGACGGCGTATCGATACGCTGTGCGAACGGGCAGCCCATCATTCGTCGAGCTCTTTGCCCGCGCCGTAGAGCGGACAGTCGCCGGAGAACTTGCACAGGCACGCGCGACTGGCCGGGTCCTCTGCTTTGAGGAATACTCTGCGATTGCGGGCGGAAAGTCTGGAGAGCTGATCGGCTGTGCAATAGCGCTTGGTGCCTCGCTCTGCGCCCCCGAGCGTGTCCTGGCCTATCACGAAATAGGATGCCGGGTAGGCCTGGTCTATCAGATGCTGGACGACCTTCTGGATCTTGCGCCCGCGACCGATACCGGGAAGCCCGCTCTGGTCGACTACGCACAAGGGCACTGGACGTGGCCGCTCGCCAAGCTTGGCGTTGAGGCATTTGGTGCTGAGCCAGACTCTCTTATGCGCGCATTGCATGTCGAGTCGGCGGGACAAACCGCACTTCGATGCTGCCTGTGTCAGTACGAAGAAGAGGTGGATGCTGTCACCAGAGAAATCGTGAGCCACTTTGGCGACAGCGCTACCCTCATCGAAATGTTAGGGGGCTGGCGTCGCCGTGCTGGAGAAGCGGTCGAGCGAGAGGAGGTAGCAGCAGCTCGATGGACCGCCGGTGTCTCTCGGATCACATCGCCTGCCAATGCCCCCCCGACCTTCCTGCCTCTCAGCGTTTCCACGGCTCGATCGCCTTCCGTGCTGCGCCCCAGCCCGCAACTGATTGCAAAGCTGATCCCTTCGGCGAGCGAGAACGCATATCTGGCGAGGAACAGCCGCTCGTTTCGGTTCGCGACGCGGTTTTTTCCTGGTGGTGCCGACGACCGTGTTACTCGCGTTTACGCGTATTGCAGATTTACCGACGATCTGGTGGACGATCCGGCCACCGATCCAGTCACCGCCGCCTTGCTGCTCGATGAGTGGATGGAGCTCTCCCGCCGCGCGTACGGCGGTTATGCCTCTGGTCTTCCCCTGCTCGATCGCGTCATGAGTGAAATGGCTGGCGCTCGCGTTCCCTTCATCTATGCGGAGCAGCTTGCCGAGGGGATGCGGATGGATCTTCGCGGCGAGCGGTATGGCGGGATGCTGGAATTGCAGCGATACACATACCGTGTCGCCTCCGTTGTGGGTCTCTGGATTTCCGAGCTTTTCAACGTTCGGGATCATGTTGTGTTGCGACGGGCAGAGGCGATGGGGCACGCGATGCAGCTCACCAATATTCTTCGCGACGTAGGCGAGGATTTGCGCGCAGGTAGATGCTATCTGCCGGCGGATATGATGCGGACGCACCAGGTGACGGAGGCCGAGCTCAGCCTTGGCCAGCCCCCCGCCGGGTATGCGGCGTTGATGGAAGAGTTGATCGTTGCGGCCGAGTCTGCTTACCGCGCCGGATTTACGGGGGTGTTGGATCTTCCGCGGGGACTTCAGCTACCTGTCGCTGTTGCCGGCTATGTGTACAGGGGCATCCTCGATGAAATTCGCAAGTCCGGCTACGACAACCTCTCGCGTCGCGCGCGCACTTCGGGCCCTCGTAAAGCCCTGCTGGCGACCCGCGCGGTGATGGACCTCCAGGTGAGGTTGCGCCGGCGACGACGGGTTGAGCACGAGGTCACGTTCGTCTCGGAAGAGGATCGCCACAGAGAACAGCGGCGACCCTCACTGTCGCAGACTCTTTCCCGTTGACTGCAATCGATCTTCCGTTGCCGGGAGCGCTCCGTGCGTTCGATGCGATGTTCCTTCCGTGGATGCGACGCCGTATAGCGGCAGTCCACATTACGGGACTGGACAACGCGGGCTCGAAGCGGCCGCTGATTCTCGTCAGCAATCATGTGAGCTGGTGGGACGGATTTCTGTTGCGCGAAGTCCACCGGCTTCTACGCCCCGGGGCACCGCTCAATACCGTGATGCTGGAGTCAGAACTCGGGCGCCGGCCGCTGTTTCGCCTGCTTGGATGCGTGGGAATCGATCCGGGCAGCCCCACGAGCGTTGCTCGCTGCGTCCGCTCGTTACGCGGACGGCTCGAGCGACGTCCCGATTCGGTGGTCGCCTACTTTCCGCAAGGCCGCATCTGGCCGTCTCACGTCAGACCGCTCGGCTTTGAAAAAGGTATCGAGCTTTTTGCGAGGCATCTTCCGGCGGCGGATATCCTGCCTCTGGGCATCCATCTCGAGCCACTGTCGGCGCCCGCCCCCCACGCATTTTTAGCTGCGGGCAAGGTCGTCGACGCGCAATCTGCAACGGCAGCGGACCTGGAACAGACGGTCGAGCGCCTGCTGGATGGCATTCTGTCATTTGTCGCCGAGCATGGCGAAGGCGCCCCTGCCGCGTGGCCCTCCGTGCGCGGGTCGATGTCAGCTCTGCGCGGCGGAGCACCGGAGATTGCCTTGGTCCGCGCTACAGGATGATCGACAACGAGGAGCGGGTGATACTCGTATCGAACACCGACATCGAGATTGGTGAGGCGCCGAAACTCGAGGTGCACCGAACTGGAGCACTTCATCGAGCATTCTCGGTTTTTGTATTTGATAACGATGGCCGTTGCCTGCTTCAGCGGCGTGCTGAGACGAAGTATCACAGCCCCGGCCTCTGGTCGAATACGTGCTGCGGTCACCCACGACCCGGTGAGCGATCTGCGAAGGCGGCAAGACGGCGTCTCAACGAGGAGATGGGATTAGATTGTGATCTAACCTGGGTGACAAGTTTCCTCTATCAGGCATCGCTTGATATGGCTTTGATGGAACACGAGTTCGATCACGTTTATGTCGGGTCGACGAGCAATGTACCAGGACACGATTCAGCGGAAGTCGAAGAGTGGCGGTGGGTTAGTGTGAACGACATCCGGGATTGGCTGACAACTCAGCCGGAATCATTTACGGCCTGGTTCCCGCCTGCGTTTGATCACATGCTCGGCGCGTGCCGGATGGCTACGGAACCCGGCATCGTGGCCGCTGCAAGCGCTTAGCTCATCGCGACCAGGCACCTCTCGGAAGTGCGCGCGTGATTCTCAGTGCGTTCTGGTAGTACACCTTCCTCAGGACCGTGTCGGGGAGATCTATCCCGTACAACTGCCAGGACGCGTGATAGTCACGGTAATAGTCGAAGTAATCGTCACGCGTCTCGAAGACGCGCCAGTAGTACGGATATTCGTCGGGCTGATATGAATCCTTACCGAACAGGATGCGGTCCTGATACCTCACAAAGAAGTCGTGCGCGGCCCGTGGCTGCCGGCCAATGTCATACAGCACGGCACCGACTTCGGTGTAAACGTTTGGAAATTCCGTCAGCAATTTGCCGAGTCGCGAGAGGTCGTTGGCGTGCCACCCCATGTGCGCTGCGACGAAAGTCGTTTTTGGATGCCTGCGAAAAAGATTGTTCCTCTCCTGAATCAGCGCATCGAAGCTCGGAAAATGATCCGGCGGATAGCGTCGGCCAGGGAACAGCGACAGTTCGAGCCACCGTTCATTGCTGTAATCCACGACTGGTTTGAAGAATTCCTGCGGATCTGCCGTGTGGATGAACACCGGAATACGGAGCCGGGCGCACGCTTCCCAGATCGGGTCGAGATCGGGAGAGTCGATGCGCAAGCGCGTTCCATCTGTTTTCTTGATCGAAAGCCCGAGACCCTTCGATATTTCTCCGAGGCCGACGGCGCCGGCAGCGATGTCGGCCTCGAGTTGCTTCACGGCTTTCCCGGCCCAGCCCGGTCCCACGTCCCTGAAGTTGACCCCCGCAAGAACGCGCACGCGATCCTTCATTTGCGGCGATGCACGAATTGCAGCTACGGCTCGCTGTAGCCGCTCACCCGACAGATTGTCTGCGGCAATCATTACCCGCACGTTCAGACTGTCGAGCGAAGCACCGAGCTGCGCCAGCCCTTCGGGTGTGCTGATCCGATCCTGCGGGTGACCATGGTAGTCGATTGCGGGATATTTCGCCGCTCGTATCATGTGCGCCGGTGTGACAAGCGTGGACCGGGGGCGATAGTCGAGAATGCTGGGTGGGGGTGTTTCCGGTGCTCTGCAAATCCCCGGACGAATCTCCGTTGTGCCCGCCGGACAGGACTGTCCGTTCCCAATCCGGGTCTCGCGCGCCGACTGGCCGGACCCTGGCGGTTGAGCTGCTGAAGCATCTGCGAGAACGAAAACCGCAACGACAGCGATCAATGCCGAAGTACGTGAACCAGCCACCTGTTCTCCGTTGGAAAAAAGACACGGTGAACATTATGCAATGAACGGCCCCTGACCAGTCCGCCCGCCCGACACAGCTTCCTCCCGTCTTCCGAGCTCAGCCAACCCCGCCCCGTGTCAGCTTGGCGCCGGTACGCCCCTACCGCTACTTTATCTCGCACACGCGGGGCTTGCGACGGTCGTGGTGACGATCAGAAAACCTTATCCTGTCAAATCAATGCGATATCAGTCAGCTGCACTTGCGCTCGCCTGCTCCACGATTGTTGCCGGCTCTCTCGCCGCCCAGGGGCCCATGCGGGCGTCTCCAAGTGGCCGAGCGACAACGCAGGTTACGCTTACGCTTGTGGACAGTGTGGCGCGCGCGGCCGCGAAGCCGTCGATGATCAAGATCGATTACGGTCAGCCGCACCTCCGCGGCCGCAAGCTGCTCACTGACAGCCTTGTTCCGTACGACAAGCCATGGCGCACCGGCGCGAACGACGCGACGAAGTTCACAACGGATGTTGATCTGGTAATCGGCGGTAAGAGCGTGCCCAGGGGCACGTATGTGATTCAGACAATTCCCGGCCGCGCCGGGTGGAAGCTGCTGATCCAGAAAGAGGCTCAACAATCGCCGATGGCAGCGGCAATGGCCTACAATCCGGCCAATGACGTAGCACGAATCGATCTTCGCCAAAGCACATTGCCAGCCCCGCTCGAGAGTCTGACGATGTGGCTGATCCCGTCGAGAGATGCCGGCGCACCGAAGGGCCAGTTGATAATGGCGTGGAGCACCATTGCGCTCACGACCGACTGGTCGGTGAAATAACGCGCACGTTACACGCATCGGCATGCTCGACATGCATCATATCGACCTGACGCGGCGCCGATTCGTTGGCGCCTGCTCAGCGGCTCTCGCAGCGCTGCTTGTCTTTCGTCGCGATGCATGGGCGCGCTCCATCCTGCCGCATCCTGCACCACGACCAGGGATCACTGCAGCGAGGGTGCTCACGAAACAGCAGCTTGCCGCCACGCCGAAGTTCATACCGCTGTTCGATTCGGTCCGTGCTATCCCCCAGATAATCGATGGAATTCGGTGTAACTGCGGCTGTACCGACCCGCCGCTTTTTTATTCCCTCCTGTCCTGCTACGAGGGAAATGGCATGGCGCGCGACTGCTTCATCTGTCAGGGCCAGGCCCGCCTCGCCGTCCGGCTTCACCGGGAAGGCAGGTCGCTCGCGCAGATCCGAGCCGCAATCGACGCGAAATTTGGTTGAGGAAACGAGGGAGCTTCGTTCTGTTTCGGTACCGTGACCTTCTATAAGGGAATCCTCATGGGGTTTGGCCTCGCTCTGCTTTTGTCCGCCACCCTGCCGCTCCCACTCGTCGCTCAGATTCGCGCGAGTGAGATCGGCACAATCTCACAGACGATTGATGGGACGACCCTAACCGTCGAGTACTCCCGGCCGCGAGCACGCGGGCGAGATCCACTCTTCGGGACAAAAGCAGTCCAGTGGGACGAAGTGTGGACGCCTGGCGCCAATTGGGCGACGACCCTCGAGGTCAGCAGGAATTTGAAGTTGAACGGGCGCCCGGTCGCGAAGGGCAAGTATTCGGTATGGATGGTCGTGAAGCAAAAGGGCGACTGGACGGTCGTATTGGATCCGAAGGTGCGCCAGTATCACATGGAACATCCCGATTCCAGCGCCACGCAGATTCGCTTTCCGGCAAAAGTCGACGCGGTTCCCTTTACGGAAGTGCTCACCTGGTCGATGCCCGAACTCCGCATTAGTGGCGGCAAGCTGGTCATGCAATGGGAACGGGCACGTGTCGCGATTGACGTCGAGGTCGAACCGTCGCTCGTCACGACACTTCCCGCCGGCGACGCGAAGCCGTTTCTGGGGCAGTACACATTCACCGAGCAGGATTCAACTGGCAAACCCGGCAAAGTGTCCGCATTTACGATTACGCACGAGGACGGCACTCTGAAAGGCCGATGGACTCCCGACGACCCGTACATGAAAAAGTTCGCGCTTGTACGAATCGCACCAGACTGGTTCGCACCCGGCGTGTACGATGAAAAGGGCCAGATCTACGAAGTGCTGAAGCCCGATGTCGTTGTCGAATTCACACGCGCGAACGGGCGCGTGGTGGGGTTCGTCATGAGACTGCAGGACGACAACTTGTGGGGAACCGCAACCAGAAAGTGACGTCGGTCAACGTTTGACTGCGCCCTCCGGATCGGTCGTCAAAGGCTGCTGAATTCGATGCGACGCGCCGAGTGGCGTTTGCGATTCCGGGAGCAGGCGGGTTACGAACCGTTGACCTTCCGAGACGCGCTCGATCTCTATTGCCATCGATCCGATTCCCTGCTCGCCAGCGTTCCAGCAGAGCTTCATGGATGACATCCTGATACTATTAGATGATCCTCGATCCGCGGCGGGACGCGCGCGGAAGCTCCGCCACTGCGCATTCCACTTTCATTCTACCCACAACATGATGAAGCAGTCACGCGTCATTGTCGCTTTCGCTGCACTTACTGCATGCACCGCCCCCGTGCGTTCAGGCACTGACCCGGTTCGCGCATCCGTCAGCGCAGACCGCATGACCACCGACGTTCGCACAGTGTCGTCTGATGCGTTCATTGGCCGCGGCCCCGCGACGCGCGGCGAAGAGCTGACGGTGAATTACATTCGCGATCAGCTCATTGCCGCGGGCGTACAGCCTGGCGGTCCAAACGGCTCATGGTTCCAGGAAGTGCCGCTGAGTCAGTCAGATATCACCGGGACACCATCGCTCTCGGTAACCGTTGGCGGCCGGACGATCGCACTGAGACAGGGTGAGCAGATTGCCGTGCGCGCGTCGATGCAGAACGTGGAGCGCGTCGACATTCGGAATGCACCGATGGTTTTTCTTGGCTATGGCGTCCGCGCCGCCGAGCGCAACTGGGATGACTTCAAGGGAGAGAGCGTGCGTGGCAAGGTTGGGATCGTGCTCGTCAACGATCCTGATTTCGAGACCGGGCAGGGAGATTTTGGCGGCAAGGCAATGACTTACTATGGGCGATGGACTTACAAGTACGAAGAAGCCGCGCGACAGGGATTGGCGGGACTGCTTATCGTACATGAGACCGCGCCGGCGTCGTATGGGTGGGCGACTGTCAAGAACTCCAACACAAACACGATGTTCGACATCGTGCGGGCGAATCCCGCCGAGGTGCATCCATTGCTCGAGGGTTGGGTGCAGCGGGATGATGCAGTGCGATTCTTCACCGCCGCAGGGCAGGACTTCGAGGCGCTCAAGCGGCGTGCACAGTCGCGCGACTTTCGCCCGGTGCCGCTCGGCAATGCCACGTTCTCGGCGAGCTATCAGGTGCGCCGCCGGACGATTCGCTCGAAGAACGTAATGGGTCGTCTGGCCGGTACGACTCATCCGAACGAGACCGTACTGTACGGCGCGCATTGGGATCATCTTGGCGTTGGCGCGCCCGATGCTCGCGGCGACAGCATCTACAATGGCGCGGTCGACAACGGAACAGGAATCGCCGCGGTGCTGGAACTGGCTCGCGTATTTGCCGCGGGCCCGCGTACGCAGCGGTCACTGGTATTCGCGTTCTGGACCGCTGAGGAGAAGGGTTTGCTCGGTTCGGAGCACTATGCGAGCAGTCCCGTGTATCCGCTCGAGTCAACTGTTGCCGGGTTCAACATCGACGCGCTGAGTGCGACAGGACGTGCGCGCGATGTGCTCGTTGTCGGTTACGGGCAGAGCGATCTGGAGGATCGACTAAAGGCCGTACTTGCCGTCAGCAACCGGGTGATCACGCCCGATGCCAGTCCGGAGGCCGGATATTTCTTTCGGTCGGACCATTTCCCGATGGCGAAGCGTGGCGTGCCGATGTTGTACATGGACAGTGGGTCTGATCTGCTGACGGGTGGGGCTGCGGCGGGCAAGCTTGCTGATGATACATATCGAAAGGATGCGTATCACCAGCCCGCGGATGAATACAATCCGGCGTGGAATTTTGGCGGGATCGCCGAGGATGTCGCGGTGCTGCACGGATTGGGAATGAACCTCGCCAATTCGCGAGACTGGCCGAACTACCGGGCGACATCTGAGTTCCGCCCGGTGCGCGACAAGACAGCAGCGCGAAGGCGATAAGCGGTCTGCCGGTGGTTGGCTGACTTCTCAACCGGGTCGATGAGATACCAGTAAAGCTGGGGATGTGCGGTTTTACGATTGGAGCAGCCGCATACGTCAAGCGGTTTCCCGTCGTGGAAATTCAGCAGACTTTCTATGATCCGCCGCCGCTGGCGACAATAGGGAAGTGGCGAAGTCAGGCGCCCGCTGACTTCGAATTCACGATGAAAGCGTGGCAGGTTATCACGCATCGTGGGACAAGCAGCACGTACCGCAGAATGAAGCGCGCGTTCGACGAGCGGGAACGCGCGGAGGCAGGTGGGTTCATGTTGAATCGCACGACTCTCGCGGCCTGGGATACAACCCTTGAAGCGGCTCGGGCCCTTCGCGCCACCGCGATTCTCTTCCAGTGTCCGCCCAGCTTCAAGGCGACGGATGATAACGTGACCGCCATGCGATCATTCTTTGCGGCTATCGAGCGACCCAGTGGAATTCGGTTTCTCTGGGAGCCACGCGGTGCCTGGCCCGACGATACGATCCTCACGCTTTGTCGCGATCTCGCGCTGACCCATACCGTCGATCCGTTCGTTCGGCCGTCAGTCACTCCCGAGGTGGTCTACTGGCGTTTGCATGGGAACAAGAGCGCGTACGCCAGTTACACTGACGCCGAGCTTCGTCAGATCATACAGTGGCTTCCCAAAGACTCGGCCGTCGACACTTACGTGATGTTCAACAACATACCGCGGGCGGCGGACGTGAAGCGTTTCATCGGATTCTGCAATTCCGAATTGACAATGCGTCTCGCCGGCGCAGTTTAGAGGCACTCAAACACAGGGTCGAAGTCAGACCTTTCACTCGACATTGTCGAAGCCGCGTGGCGCGCCGAAGGCACGGGCGACCCGGTGGTGCGAATCCTCGCGCTCGCCGAACCCGGAAAGCATCCGCAGGTTCCGGGACCGTTGCTTCGCGCCCCCGCCGGGACGACCGTGCATCTGACCCTGCGCAACCGCTCCGACTCGGCCGTGATGATGGGCGGCTTCCGTCAATCGACCGCGGCGAAGGACGACACCCTTCACCTTGCTGCTGGCGCGACGCGGCGGATCACGTTCGCGCTCGATTCTGTCGGGACGTTTTTCTACTGGGGCGTACTAAAGGGCCTTCGCACATGGAAAGACCGCGATTGGCTCGACTCGCAGCTCACGGGGGCATTTGTCGTCGATCCGGCGGGCACTCCTCCAGGAAAAGCGCGTGACAGGATATGGCTTGTGACAGAGTGGTTTCACTCATATCCTGACCGGCCATTCGAGAGCGTGCTGGTGTTCAATGGCAGGGCATGGCCGCACAACGATCGCCTTACTCTCGCGCAGGGCGACTCAGTTCACTGGCGGCTGATCAATGCCGCTGCCATCGAGCACCCGATGCATTTACACGGATTTTACTTTCGTGTCACGAGGCGTGGAGGTGAGCGAGCCGATACTGCCATCGCGCACGCGCATCAGGCACTGCAAAACATGCAGATCATGCAGCAGGGTGGCACCATGTCCATTTCCTGGCTGCCGACCACGCCCGGCAATTGGCTATTTCACTGCCACTTCGCGTCTCATGTTGGTGAGCACGTCACGCTGAACGGCTCACCGGATGCGCATCTCGCGTCGGTATCTACCGGCGCTACGAAGGCCGGAGGGAAGAAAGCCGCAAAGACAGTCGACCACGCGCACGAGAGTTCTCCCGGCGGACATCAGATGCGCGGTCTGGTCATCGGCATGCATGTCATGCCGGCGCGTGGCTACAAAGAGCCGGTCGTCACCAACCGGCGCACCATCCGGCTGCTCGCGCAGAAGAGCCCTCGCAGGTTGGCCGGCTTCCAGACGGCATATGGGTTCATGCTACAAACGAGCGATTCCGCACCACCACGCGACGCGGTGCAGATCCCCGGCCCCATACTCGAATTGAAACGGGGCGAGCCGGTGCGCCTTGTCGTGAAGAACAACATGGACGAACCGACAGGCGTTCACTGGCATGGACTGGAGATCGAAAGTTTCCCCGACGGCGTGCCGGGCTTCAGCGGCATCGGCAAACGCATCATGCCGCCGATCGCGCCTGCCGACTCATTCGTCGCTGAGTTTACACCGCCGCGGAGCGGGACATTTCCTTACCACTCTCACCTTCATGAGTTGAGGCAGATTGGATCAGGCATGTATGGCGCGCTCATCGTCAGCGATGCGCCGAGGGACACACTGCGCGACCACGTCGTTGTCGCTGGGGGTGGAGGCTTGCCGGTGTTTGACAAGTTGGGTCCGTCTTTTCTGCTCGTGAATGGGCGAGATCGACCGCGGCCGATTCGTATGACCGTCGGTGAGCCCAACCGGCTGCGAACCGTGAGCATCCATGCCGATAACATCCTGAGGTTCAGGCTGGGGGACGACTCCACGGTTGCGAGCTGGAATCCGATTGCGAGAGATGGCGCAGATTTGCCGGCAGCGTTGCAGGGCCAGCGGACGGCGACGGCAGAGATGGGACCCGGGGAGACGGCGGACTACACGTACGTGCCGATGAAGGCGGGTACGATGACGCTCGAAGTGTGGATGTGGCCGACGGGGAGCAGGGTTGGGGTGCCGATTATCGTAAGTCCGCAGGTGGTGGCGGAGAGGAAGTAGCGCGGGTCATTATCGCGCCTGCCCCCGTGCGCGCACTCGGCGTATGAACATATCGAGACCGACAAACGGAAGCATGGACAGAAGAGAGATTATCGGGAAGAACGAATATCCCGGGCTGATTTTGAAGACCCTGTAGATCGCGATGAGGGGTATGCTGAAGACAAGACGCGTCGCGTACGCGGGGAGCATCGCGATGCGCGCCGCGTCACTCATCGGCGCACAATCGCGCGCCGTCATTATCATTATCAATACAATGTTCGACAGCAGTCCTGCAATCGTGAACGGCCAGAACCACCAGGTCGACCACAGCCGGCGTTTGTGCACCCGAGTTGTATCAGTCATCTGGCGCGTTCGCCGTCCGCTGACGAACCTCATGAAGGTCGCCTACGCTCCTTGTTGCGTTAATCATGGGCTTGTCGAGAGTGTCATGGATTCCGCAACGCTTGCGCCTCGCGCTATCAAATCCCAATCGGATGCCACGTCGTCTTGAATTCGATGAAGTCCTTGATGTCGTAGACACCCTCCGCCTTCTCCGAATGCCAGTCGATCTTCTCCTCCGCCTTCCGTGTCCTCACCCGCTTCACCGAATCCGCTGCACCAAACCCAAGCTCCTTCCTGTCCTCCGCCCCAACAACCGCACTCACCCCTCGAATGTGCGTATGAGTAGCGAACGTCGGTATCAGCTCGCGCCTGAATCCTGTCAGCAGATTCACCACCCCACCCGGCAGATCTGAAGTCGCCAGCATCTCCCCAAGCACGATCGCCGGATACGGCTCCGTCTCGGACGCCAGCGCGATGACAGTGTTCCCGGAAACGATCACCGGTGCGATGAGACTCACCAATCCGAGCAACGGATCCGAATCCGCCGCAATGACTCCGACAATTCCCATCGGCTCCGGCACGGTGAAGTTGAAGAACGGCCCCGCTACAGGATTGGTATTCCCTACGACCTGCGCGTACTTGTCCGCCCAGCCTGCGTAATAAATGAGCCGGTCAACCGCAGCGGCGACTTCCTTCTCCGCCTCTCCCCGCGAAGCCCCGCCTGTACGCGAAATCGCATCAGCCATTTCATCCGCCCGCGACTCGAGCATCTCGCCGAGCCGATACAAAATCTGTCCACGGTTGTACGGCGTCCGCTTTGCCCAGTCCGGCCCCGCCTTCGCCGCGGCCTCTACCGCATTCCGCAGATCCTTTCGGGTGCACTGCGGCACGTTGGCGAAAAACTTCCCGTCCTTCTTCCCGTCTTCAAAGATAGGAAACACCCGCCCACTCTCCGACCTGATGAACGCCCCACCCACATAAACCTTGGGCGTCTTCGTAATCGGCAATCTATGGGATCCCATATATCAACCGATCTTCACGTAGTCGAGCAGCCCCTGCCTTCCCCCTTCCCGCCCGAACCCGCTCTCCTTGTAACCACCAAACGGCGACGACGGGTCGAACTTGTTGAAGGTGTTAGCCCACACCACGCCGGCCTTCAACTCGGTGCTCATCTTGAGTATCCGCGACCCCTTGTCGGTCCACACCCCGGCCGACAAGCCATACATGGTGTTGTTCGCCTTCTCCACCGCTTCTTCCAACGTGCGAAAGGTCAATACCGCAAGCACAGGCCCGAAGATTTCCTCCTGCGCTATCCGATGACTCTGCGTCACGTTGGTAAACACAGTGGGCCTGAACCAGAACCCGTTCCCCGGAAGGCTGCACGACGACTGATACATCGTTGCACCACCTGTCACTCCTGCCTCGACGAGCTCGGTGATCCGGTCGAGCTGCGCCCGCGAATTGATCGCACCGATGTCGGTGTTCTTGTCGAGCGGATTGCCCACTCTCAGGACATCGATCCGATTCCGCAGCTTCGCGACGAACGCCTCGGAGATGGTCTCCTGTACGAGCAGCCGGCTCCCCGCGCAGCACACATGTCCCTGATTGAAGAAGATTCCATTGACGACACCCTCCACCGCCTGGTCAATCGGAGAATCATCGAACACGATGTTTGCCGCCTTCCCGCCAAGCTCCATCGTCATCTTCTTGTCGTTGCCGGCCAGCTGCTTCATGATTCGCTTGCCAACCGCGGTCGAACCCGTGAACGCAACCTTCGCCGCAATCGGATGACCCATTACTGCGGCACCGGTCTCACCTGCACCGGTCACGAAGTTGATAACGCCCGGCGGTAGCTCAGCCTCCTCCAGCAGCTCCGCAAACTTCAACGCGCTCACCGACGACGTCTCAGCCGGCTTTAACACGACGGTGTTCCCCATCGCGATCGCCGGCGCAATCTTCCACGCCAGCATCAGCAACGGAAAATTCCAGGGAATCACCTGCCCTACGACTCCGAGGGGCTTTACATCGATACCCGGAATTGCGTACTCGATCTTATCAGCCCACCCGGCGTGATAAAAAAAGTGCGCGGCCGCCATCGGCACGTCGAAATCGCGTGATTCCTTGATCGGCTTGCCACCATCGATCGTCTCGGCCACCGCAAACTCACGCGCCCGGTCCTGCAGCAACCGCGCAATCCTGAAGATGTACTTTCCCCTCTCCTTCCCCGGCATCTTCGACCACACGTTGTCGTACGCCTTCTTCGCGGCCTGATACGCCGCATCGACGTCTTCCGCGTTGGCGAGCGCGATGCGCGAAACGACCTTTTCGGTCGCAGGATTTATCGAGTCGAAGTATTTCCCGGAGCGAGGCGCAACAAACTTTCCGCCGATGTACAGCTCGTATTGTGGCTTGATCTTCGGGTCAGCGGTCTCGGGCGCTGGATCGTATTCCCACAGATCACCGAAAATGAGTTGCGGAACCGGTGCCCTGCCTCCATGGCGAGAGCCGTTGGTCGAGAGCTGCCGCGACCCCTTTGCAACAGGCTTCGGGACTGACTTGATGGTGCCCATCAGTAACTCTCCGTCGCTTCGGTGAAATAGTAGGGCGCCTGATACGCGCCGGTCTTTTCTTTCTCGATCTGCCTCAGCAGATCATTCAGCAACGAGCTTGCGCCAAACCGGTACCGGCTCGAGTTGAGCCACGCATCGCCAAGCGTCTCCTTCACCGCCACGAGATAATGCAGCGCCTGCTTGGCGGTCTTTATCCCGCCGGCGGGCTTCATGCCGATCGCAGTGCCGGTCTCCATGTAGAAATCACGAATCGCCTCGAGCATCACCTGGGTGTTGCCAAGCGTGGCAGAACCGGACGCCTTGCCGGTGCTGGTCTTGATGAAGTCCCCTTCGCGGATCACACGCATCGCCAGAAACGACGCAGCACGAATCTTGTCGAAGCTCTCGAGCTCGGCAGTCTCGAGAATTACCTTGAGCGTGGCATCACCACACGCTTCGACAACGGACGCGATTTCATCCTGCACGAGCTGGAACTCGCCAGCCAGGAACGCCCCGCGGTTGATAACCATGTCGACTTCATCCGCACCATCGGCAACGGCTTGCTTCACTTCGACCAGCCGCACTTTCAACGGCGTCTGCCCGGCCGGAAATCCTGTCGCGACAGATGCAATTCTGATAGGCGTGTCCGCCAGGAGCTTTGCGGCGGTTTTAACATGCGCCGAATAAATGCACACCGCCGCAACCGGCGGAACCTCAGGGTCGGAACTCGGCCGCCGCGCCTTGGCGCAAAGAGATGCAACCTTGCCGCGCGTATCCTTGCCCTCGAGCGTGGTAAGATCCACCATCGACACCGCGGTGGTGAGGCCCCAGAGCTTTGATTTCTTCTTGATCGACCGCGTCTGGAACTTGGCGACGCGCTCTTCAATACCGACCTCATCTACGGTGCCGGTCTCGTCGAAGACTCGCTTGAACGCTGCTCTCGTTACGGTAGGCATCCTGCGGGTAATATCACGGCTGCTGCGCACCATTGCTACCGCCAGTTGCGTGCGACTGAGTCACGCGACGGAATCGCACCTACCTCCGTCCCGCGGGACAGTTTCGGCTTCCCCCACCAGGGAGCCAACTTTCAACATAGTTTTAGAGCGATGAATCCGCCTCGCCCCTTCGCCGTCCTGTTCGACCTCGACGGCACGCTCATCGACTCGGTCGGGCTGCTGCTCGCATCGGTGAAGCACACCTTCGAGGGTCGCACTCCCGCACCAACAGTGGAAGAATGGATCGCAGGCATCGGCACCCCGCTCGCGAAACAGCTTCGACCGTACGCCAGCTCAGAGGAAGAGGCAGCGGAGTTTCAACAGATCTACCGGGTGTTTCAAAGGGAGCATCACGACCGCCTGACGACGGTGTTTGATGGAGTACCGGAGACGCTCGCCGAGCTCGATCGGCGCGGCCACCCGATGGGCTTGGTCACGAGCAAGAGCAATGAAATGATGGAGCGCGGCATCAGGTACGTCGGTCTCGATCGCTACATGAAGACGATGATCGGCGCCGACTCCTGCGAGACTCACAAGCCGGACGCGTTTCCGGTGCTGCTCGCGCTCCAGGAGCTGGGTTACAACACCGACGAAGCCGTGTTCGTGGGCGACTCGCCTCACGACGTCAATGCCGGCAATGCGGCGAAGGTGGTGTCGGTCGCCGCGCTTTGGGGTCCGTTTACACGCGAGCAGCTTGCGCCGTGCAAACCGGCGCATTACCTGGATTCCATCCGCGGCCTGCCGGCGTTGCTGGACACCATCCAGGCCCCGCGCGCCGAATAGCAGTCATTCACGAACCCTCGCCCGTTTCACAGTGTATGATTGCACCATGATCCCCACCACTGGAGCAAGTTAGATGGGAGTGACTTTTCCCGCGGGAACCCTCGTTCGTACGGGCGCTGAGCGCGCGACGCTCGTTCGCCGTACCTACTCGCTCGTTTTTGTCAGTGTGCTGTTCACGATCGCGGGCGCGATGTTCGCGCTTTCGCAGCCGCGCTTGATGCAGGCAGTCGCAGCACATCCGTTCATTGCGATGGCAGCTACCTTCGCCCCGCTCATAATGGCGTTGCGCGCGAAGGACGCCTTCCCTGCCAACATTGGCCTGGTACTGCTTTTCACGTTCGTGGAGGGCGTCTTTATCTCGCCAATACTCTACGTCTACGGACAGCAACAGCCCGGGCTCATCACGCAGGCTGCGGTTCTAACCATCGGCGCCTTTGGCGTGCTTACTGGGTACGCATTTGTCTCGCGCCGCGACTTCAGCGCGTGGGGCAGCTTCTTCGTCGTTGGACTCTGGGTGCTTATCGGCACCTCGCTGCTCAATCTCTTCTTCCGCAACCCGGCAATGGACCTGTGGCTGGCAGGCGTTACGGTGCTTGTCTTCAGCGGTTTGCTGGTGTACGACACCTGGCGCATCCGCAATGTCTACGGACCCAACGACTATGTCGCGGCGGCGGTTCAGATCTACCTCGACCTGCTGAATATTTTCCTAGGGCTCCTGCGCGTGCTTGGAGGACGCCGAAGTTAGGGGTGCCGGCTACTCCCCCTGCTGCGCAGCTTCCAGCGCTTTAGCGAGGTCAATATCCTTTTGAGTTATGCCACCTGAATCGTGAGTGCTGAGCACCGCGGTCACCTTCGTGTACCGGATGTCGATGTCAGGGTGATGTTCCGCCGACTCGGCAGCATCCGCGGCCCGGTTCACAAACGCGATAGAATCCCTGAATTGCTTGAACTGGTAGGTCTTTGTGAGCACGTCACCTTTCCGGGACCAACCCACAAGACTGCCCAACTCACGCTGAATAGCGATATCAGATAACAGCTCGGCCATATTTCTCGCCTCCGTTTGCGACGTGTGGGAGTGGTTGAAGCCGCGCGCGAGAATGTAACAGCCAATATCGCATACGGGGGCATTTCGGGATATATTCGGGTATGAGCCCGGGCATCAGACCTTCGGCGAAAGCCAGAGCCATCCGTCAGCAAAGCCTTTTTGATGACGCATTCGAGCGTGAATCTCGCCTGATTCCGGTGATCGGCGAACAAAAAGACATCCGCTATTTCTCATCGATGGCGAAAACCGTGCTCAACGGGCCGGAAACCACGGGCATGGGATACTGGTCCATCAACCCATACGTAGGATGCGCATTCGGCTGTGCCTATTGCTATGCGCGTTACGCCCACCGCTACGTCATGGAACGAGCTGCAACCAGTGACCGGATGGATAACGGTCTCGCGCAACGCTTCGATGAGACGCCACCCTGGCTCGCGTTCGAGCGGAATATCTTCGTGAAACAGAACGCGCCCGAGGTTCTCGCCCGCGCTCTTCGCCAAGGCAGTGACAGACATCTGGGCCTCATCAACGGTGATGCTGTCGTAATTGGAACGGCAACTGATCCCTACCAGCCGGCGGAGCGACGGTTCCGGGTGACTCGCCGAGTTCTCGAGGTGCTTACCGATCATCCCGGTCTGACGGTAGTAATAATTACCAAAAGCCCGCTGATAACGCGCGACATCGACGTGTTATCGCGTCTTGGACGGCACTCTGACGTCAGCGTTCATATATCCCTGATAACGTTGAACCGGGACCTCGCGAGGCGCATCGAACCACGCGCGCCTACACCTGAAGCCCGGATCCGTGCGCTCGCACGATTGCGGGAGGCCGGTATTGACGCCGGGATCAACTGCATGCCGGTACTGCCCGGCATTACCGACAAACCGTCGGACCTCGAGGCTCTGGTGAAGCGAGTGTCGGAAGCTGGCGCCACCTACGTTGGCGCATGTGCACTCAGACTCCAATCATCCGCGCGAGCGAAATATCTGCCCTTCATCGAGTCCGAATTCCCTCATCTCGCTGAGAGATACCGGAATACCTATGCCCACGGATATCAGGCAGGCGATAAGTATCGGACAGGCCTGGCGAGTTTTTTTGACCAGCTATGCGTCAAGTACCGTGTAGCGAGTTGGGCAAGAGTCGAAGACGACAATGGGGGCGAGACGCCAACTGGCTATCCCGCCCCCAATGTTCAGCTCGCGTTCCCTTTCCCGGATTAGTGAATCCGGCCTGATTTTACTCCGCCTACTGTCTCGACGTCGAGTCCCGCTTCATGGTCGAGTCACGCTTCATCATCGAATCTTTCATCATCATCGAATCTTTCATCATCATCGAATCTTTCAT